>JBHJJJ010000117.1:0-13463 GCA_050042755.1 Rivularia sp. (in: cyanobacteria) | reverse complement strand
TTTTTAATTTTGTTTAACTTTTCGGTGATGTGAACTGGTAGGCGGATAGTACGGCTAGAAGTAGCAATGGCTCTAGTAATACCTTGACGAATCCACCAGTAAGCATAGGTACTAAAGCGATAACCTTTAGTTGGGTCAAATATTTCTACCGCTCTTTCTAAACCTAAAGTACCTTCTTGAACTAAATCCAATAATTCCAAGCCACGATTTTGATATTTCTTAGCAACAGAAACGACTAAGCGAAGATTCGCCTTAATCATATGTTCCTTAGCTTGCAATCCTTGGCTTTGAATTTGTTCTAATTCCTGTACGGTCAGTTTAGCAGTTTCAGCCCAACGACGCTTACCTTGGGATAAAGCGCCTTTTAGCTCGAACTCCTCAATACCAGCAGTATTTGCCCATCTTTTCATCGAAGGGCGATGTCCTAATTCAGATGTCAAACGTTCTTGAGCTTCAACTATTCTCAAATAATGAGCAAGTAATTCATCACCCTGGCTTGCAGCTTCGGACAAAAGTATCCGTAACTTCAAATAACGCTGGACTTTTTGAGCTTCTGAAACCTCTTCATCTCGACCTAATAACCGAACTCTACCAATTTCCTGAAGATACAAACGAACTAAATCCGTACTGCGAGTTTTTGTACTCGCACTCAGATTAGCAGTTTCCGGAGAGGCAATCTCCAGTTGTTCTAAGTCCTCATCCCCTGGCGCTTCCGCATCATCAACGGCTAGTTCCGGTTCAAAATCTTGAGGGGACTTTTGAGTTTCGTAAGCGGCATCGGCATCGGCATAAAAAGATGTTGCTGGCATAAGAATATTCTCAACGGCTCCAGGTAACAATTATTAGCTTTTCATTGCTAATCAACTGTTGCTATTGTTCCCGCGATTAACGGAGAACTAACATTATTTAGAAATTAATTTGGTTTTTTTTTGAAAGAAAACCATACTTATTTCATTTGATACTCATTTTGTATAAGCGTATCAGCCTAGGAATGTATTTGAACCAACAGCAATTCAAATGCTTAACTAGACTGCAATTAACTGGCATAGCCAGTCTAATTTAGAACTTTAAAACTCTTGACGGTAACTCCTACTACATGGTATAAAGATAGACAAGAAAAAAGTTATAAATTATCTGCATAGTCATATCTACATAGCTATGCAAGTTATTTCCTGACGAAATATTTTTTTCTCGTCAGAGAATCTTGGTATTTAGTGGTTGATGGTTGGTGGTGAAGCAGCGCGGTTAAGGGGTGCTCCCCCACTCGCTGTTGCTGTACCCGGAGGGTTAGTGGTTAGTAGAACAACTATCAACTATCAACTATCAACTTCGGGTTTAATATCTCGCTTCATTAAATCCAGCAATGCTTGGCGTGGGGTGACTTCGGCTTTAAGTAGGCGGTAAACTGCCGTTGTTATCGGCATTGAAATATTATGTTGTTTGGCGCGTTTTACCAAAACCTCGGTTGTATTTACTCCTTCAGCGGTTTCTTGGAGATGGGAAAGAACTTCTGTAAGCGTCTTTCCTTCTCCTAACTGGTATCCAACTTGGTAATTGCGACTGAAAGGACTGTTACAAGTTGCTAACACATCACCCAAGCCGGATAAACCGTAAAATGTTTCTGGCTTTGCACCCCAATGCACGCCAATACGCACCATTTCAGTAAGCCCACGAGTGACTAAACCCGCCTTTGCATTAGTTCCTACCTGCAAACCGTCACATACACCAGCAGCGATCGCAATCACATTTTTTAAGGTTCCACCCAATTCCACTCCCAAAGGATCGGGATTTGTATAAACACGAAACCGAGTTGAATTGAATACGATTTGCACGGATTCAGCCGCACTTTCAATATTGGAAGCAACTACAGTGGCTGCTGGTAACTCTTGAGTAATTTCTTTAGATAAATTAGGCCCGCATAAAACCACGACTGGATTATCAGGAAAATTTTCTTGCCAAATTTGCAAAGGTGTGCATGTAGTTTCGGGGTCTAATCCTTTAGTAGCGGTGACAAAAATAGTTTGGGGAGAAATAGATAAAGACAGTAATTGAGAAACAACATCTCTTACCCCTTTCATCGAAACAGCACTGAGAATAATATCCGCACCTTCCACCGTGTGCGCCAAAGTTTGGGAACCGCGACGGGAGAAAATTCGTACATCGTGAGAATTCTCTAGCGCTAGAGTTGCAAGCGCTTTTACCCAAGCACACGCACCGAGAATAGAAACTGCTGAATTTGGAATAGTCATAAATATAGCCGCATCCGACGGTGGAAAATATACAATCTTAGAGGTTGTGGGGAATTTTAAATTTGGAAATATGTGATGGCGGTTGTTTGATAATTTTCATAAGCCCTCAGATGTCGAGAGGCTGGGGCTACAATTACAAAGCCCACCTGCGTGGGCTAAATAAAAAGCATTATTATAAAGAGTTGATATGAATCCTGTTTTAATTATTTTGACAGCGATTCTTGTTGCTATATCGCACCAGCCTTAAAAATTTGATTAGCTGTAAGTTTTAAATCAGGGAAAGTTTGAGAAACGACTTGTTCGTCATTTTGGTATTTAGTTATGGCTAAAAGACCTATTTTTATTCCAAATTTAACAGGATTTCCTTTTGTAAAAGAGATTGTAATTGAATTTAAATGGCATCCTGGTTTATCTAAGGTACAAGCTCAAAAATCAATAGCATCTCTACATGAAGCAGCAGCTGAAGGTAAAATAACTCCTGTGTTAGAAATATCTTCTAAATCAAATAACGAAGTAGGAGCTTCTTTAAGTGCTTTTAATTTAAAGATGATTAAGAATGAAAAAAGTCTTTCAGTTGAATGTGCATATCAAGGTAGTAAGATTTTCGCAAATGGCGGTCCTTTTTCGGATTTATATTTTGTCTCTAGCAAAGAAGCTAAAACTGACGATAGACTAAGTAATTCTGGTAATTTTGTAGGTTATGAATTTTTTGGGGAAAGCTTCCTTATTAATCCAGTAACAGCATTTTATGATTGGTTATATTTAACTGCACTTGCACAAAATCCCAGTTTAGCTAATAAATTATTTGATTTTAAGGGTTTTTCTGATATTGCATTTAACCCAAAAAAGTCATTGAACACTCAGGCAAGAGCAGCGGCTTTATTTGTTTCTCTATGTCAAAATGATGAAATAGACCTTGTTATTCAAGATAAAAATTACTACATCGATTTAATAACAAACAATAATTTAAATGATTTATCGTCTATAAAAAATCAAAATCAAAGTAGCAAAATTCAATAAATATATCTACAACCCGATTTACCTTTATAGGGATTGCAATTCCCAATCTAATAGGAAAAGTCCATTAAAATGGACTAAAAATATAACGATATTAAGAAACGCTACTAGTTGGTGTTTGGGGTAAACAAACACCCGGCACTGCTCACCTTCCTAACCTCGAGGTGCCTCATACTATCAAGAAGTTGCTACGAGATTTTCTCGGTTAAATAAGGTGTGGGCAGTGCAAATGTTAGATAAGGGTAACTTCAATTACTCTGCATCTGGTTTAAGTTAGTTCTAATTGTCTCTATCCGTTTGCGGTTAACACCTAAATCACTTTGTCCCAAACGAGAAGCTGAACGAACATGGATAGTATTGCTACTACTATCGAGATAAAATTCCACATCATCGACAAATCCCATCAAAGCGCTTTTGAATTCTGCGTATAAATAATCTGGCGATTCCTCAATTATTTTGGTTCTATCTTCCGATTCAATGGTAGCTTTGAGGTCAGCTAAAGCTTTTTCGGGTGTGGAAGTATACTTGAGCGGTTGGATAAAGTGAGTTTCATCTGAACTTGGACTTTGAGAAGAAACGCAGTTTGGGGAGTTTGGACAAGCTGCTAATTTACCGTTGTTAACTCCTAAATTATCTGGTCTTGTTCCTGAAAATATCATTGATTATTTTTTATCTAAAAGTAAAGTGGACTACTTTTTACTTTATTAGAAAGGGAACATTTCAGAAAATTTATCAAGCAGATAAATTGGTAGAGACTCGATATATCGCGTCTCTACATTATTGCTGCATGACAGGAAAAAATTAAGCACTTAATGCAGGATAATCGATATAGCCTTTGGCTTCATGGCTATAGAAGGTTGATGGATCGGGTTCATTCAAGGAAGCACCTGCACGATACCGTGCGGGTAAATCAGGATTAGCGATGAAAGGAACACCGTATGATATTAAATCAGCGCTGCCGTTATCTATGGCTGCTGCACCGGTGAGAGCATCATAACCACCATTCACCATGAATATACCGTTAAATGCTTTACGCATATGAGGCCCTACTCTTTCTCCTTCTGCTGCGAGCATATGTCCCGGAAGGGCTTCTAAAATATGTAGGTAAGCCAAGTTAAACTGATTTAAGGCTTCAGTGGTATAAGTAAAATGAGCTACGGGATCGCTGTCACGCATATCGTTGAATGGATTAGTCGGTGAAAGTCTTACACCTACATGTTCTGAATTCCAGGCATTTACGACTGCTTCAGTGACTTCAAGTAGAAAACGAGCGCGATTTTCTATACTGCCTCCGTAAGCATCTGTCCGCTGATTGGAACAGTCTCGAAGAAATTGGTCAATTAAATAACCGTTGGCTGCGTGGATTTCTACACCATCAAAGCCAGCTGCTTGTGCTCGTTTTGTGGCATTTACATAGTCTTGAACAATTCCCGGAATTTCTTCTAGTTCTAAAGGACGAGGTGTTACGTAAGGTTTTTTACCTTCTGGGGTATATGCATCTCCTTCAGCTTTGATTGCCGATGCGGATACGGGTAACTCTCCATTAGGTTGAAAATATGGATGGGAAGCCCTGCCAGTATGCCACAGTTGCAGGTACATTAATCCACCTTGCTTGTGCACTGCTTCTGTAATTTTCTGCCAACCTTTTACTTGTTCCTCGGTGTGAATTCCCGGGCTTTCACTCCACCCGGCACCTTGAGGGGATATTTGGGTAGCTTCAGAAATAATCAATCCAGCACTAGCTCGCTGAGTATAATATTCCAGCATTAGTTCATTGGGAATGCGCTCTTTTCCCGCACGCCCGCGAGTCAAAGGTGCCATCACCAAACGGTTTCGTAATTTAAGCGCACCTACTTGCAAAGGTTGAATTAGGCCCGAAATTTTAGGGTTTGCTACTGAAGTTGTGGATGACATGGCTACCCTCCTAATTGCATACTTCGATAAAGCCGAATTATTGAAATATACATCAAGTAAGAAAAATGTGCAATGGGGGAATCGATGGCTAATTATTTCTGTTTATTGAGTGGGAGAAGAGAGAGAGGGAAGAGGGGGGAGGGGGAAGAGGGGGAAAATTTTTTATGTCGGTAGATAGCTTGAAGTAATGCATAAAATATATCAGCAGGCAGTGATAATACTTATTCAAAGTAAAAATATGATATTTAGATCGGAGTTATTACTAGTACTGTAAGTAAAATAACTTAGTTCTAGATGTGAAATTGACGTGAAGAGATGGTGAAGTCGAAAATTGTCAGAGAAAAATAGTTAATAATTGAATAAGTAAGGATATTTCCTGTGTTTGGAGTATAAATCGCGGTAATGTCTCTTCCTATTTTAAAAGAGCGCTACGAAATTTTAGGACAGCTAGCTAAAAAAGCGGGAAGAAGAACTCTTTTAGCAAAAGATTTGAATACAAGTGAGTTAGTAGTAGTGAAGCTGCTAACTTTTAATCATGAATTTGAATGGGAACAACTGAAGCTTTTTGAGCGAGAAGCCAAAACTTTGCGGAATCTTTCTTATTCTGCAATTCCCAGTTATATTGACTTCTTTGAGATAACGCTAAGGAACAAAAAAGCTTTAGCATTTGTGCAAACTTATATAGAAGCTCCTTCTTTAGAAGAGCATATCCAAAAAAGAGGATTTTTTAGCGAAGTAGAGGTGAAACAGTTAGCTAAATCTATTCTTGAAATTTTAATTTATTTACACAGACAAAATCCACCAGTAATTCATCGAGATATCAAGCCGAGTAATATTCTTTTAACAAATCGTTCTGGGAATAATATCGGGGATATTTTCTTAGTTGATTTTGGTTCTGTACAAACTTTAGCTAGTAGCGAAAGTGGTATTTTAACGGTTGTTGGAACTTACGGTTATATGGCTCCAGAACAATTTGGAGGGCGCGCTGTTGCTGCTTCTGATTTATATGGTTTGGGTGCAAGTTTAATTCATCTTTTAACAAGTAAGTCACCTGGTGATTTACCTCAGAAAGAAGGAAGAATCCAGTTTGAAAAAGTAGCTAATTGTTCGCGAGAATTTAGTCAATGGCTGAAGCAAATGGTTGAACCTTCGCAATCAAAGCGTTTTAAATCGGCTGCTGCGGCTTTAATAAAGATCGATAATTTATCATGTATAACATTACCGGAGTATTCTCAACCCTCTATAAACAAAGTTTCTATTAACAAATCTGTAGAGGTAATTGAAATTGTGACTCCTTGCTACAAAGATAATAAAAAATCAATTATTTCTTTTCTAACTGCAGGATGTGCGGCAGTATTTTATAGTTTTTATTCAATTCCTTTACTTTCGACTTTAGAAGTAATTTTTCACTCAATTATTCTTAATTACGGTTTAATCCACGTTTACTCTTTGGCTGCATTTTTTCTTTTACCTTGCTTCTTATTTCTTTATGCCAAAATCTGGGAGAAAATACTTGTATATATGTTGTTTATTCCTTTCGGTAAACATCAATTGCAAATTGACAAAAAGAAGATTTATTTTGCTTACAAATTATTTGACTTAGAATATCGCTATCGTCGTCCAATGCCGCGTCAGGCAATTATAAAGCTAGATAACAGTAAAGACAAAATACCAGAAGTAATTATTTGGTTAGGAACTTATAAATATAGCTTTGGTAAAGGTTTTTTAAATTCGACACAAGCAGCTTGGCTAAGTCGCGAACTGAGTAATTGGTTGGGGATAAAAACTACATCTTAACTAGTATTCATTTTCATTTATTTTGATGGGTTTGTAGTTGAGCTTCTAGCCCTTCTTAATCCAGGAATACTATGCGCTCAAGTGCTAATACGAATATTTTTTTCAATTAGAATTAATGCGATCGAGCATTAGAGATTAAGAAATATCAAATTAAATTTTTTATAAAACAATACTAATATTAAAACAGGAAAAATGAGCGATAAAATAATTGGCGATCGCTATCAAGTGATTCGTCTACTTGGAAAAAAGCCTGGATGGAGAACTATACTTTGTCGCGATATTCAAAATCAGCAATTAGTTGTAATCAAATTACTAGCCTGGGATGAAGATTTTGAATGGCAAAGTCTGAAACTATTTGAAAGAGAAGCGGAAGTTTTACAAAGTATTTCCCATCCGGCAATTCCTCGCTATTTAAACTATTTTGAGATAAATCAACCTCATCTAAAAGGTTTTGCTTTAGTACAGAATTATATTGAAGCTGCTTCTTTAGAAGAACATTTAAAATATGGACGAACTTTTAGTATTGAAGAAGTCAAACAGCTAGCAGAGTCACTATTAGAAATTATAATTTACCTGCATTCACAAAAACCCCAGATTATTCATCGAGATATCAAACCGAAGAATATTCTTTAAACAAATCGCTCTGGAAATAGTATTGGTAATATTTATTTAGTTGATTTTGGCTCTGTAAAAAGTTTAGCGGCTTCTACAAATGGAACAATTACGGTAGTAGGAACTTATGGCTATATGTCACCGGAACATTTTGGTGGAAAAGTTGTTTCTACTTCTGACTTATATAGTTTGGGAGCAACCTTAATTTATCTTGTCACGGGGATGCATCCTGCTAATTTACCTCAAAAAGATGGACGTATTCAGTTTGAAGAACTAATTAATTGTCCTTTAGATTTTACAAATTGGTTGAAGCGAATGGTTGAACCTTTCGGAGAATGGCGCTTTCCTTCAGCTAAAATTGCGTTACAAGGTTTGAAGCAAAGTTCACGTAACATTAACTATTTAGAGAATAAAAAATCTGTTGAGAATAAATTATGTACTACCAAAAATGTTATGGAGCCGTTTGGTAGTAGAGTTTCTCTGAAAACAAATAAAAATAAACTTGAAATTGCGATTAATCCAGTAAAAATAAGCAAATTAAAAGGTAAATCAATCTTTTCGATCGGAAAATATACTGCTCCTGTAGTCATATTATCTTCCATGTTATTGACAATGGTTATATTACCCATTTTTATCTCTGGGTTATTGAAGTATTCTATAATAATTTTTCCTTTTCAATTTGCATTAATATTACTTGTAACTGATGAATATTCGTAGTGAAATTGAAACAGACTACTCAGCAATAGCACAAGTTCATAAATTCGCTTTTGGTAAAGAAGAAGAAAAATTACTTGTGGAAAGAATTCGTAATTCTCAATACTATATTCCGGAGCTTACCTTTGTTGCAGAAGTCAAGAATTCTGTAGTAGCTCACGTCATGTTTAGTTATATTAACTTAGTGGGGGAAGAAACATTTAAAGTCTTAGGCTTAGCTCCTTTAGTAGTACATCCAGATTTTCAAAAACAAGGTATAGGTAGTGCTTTAGTAAAGTCTGGGTTAAATAAAGCGTTGGGAATACTACTCACTTGCCCGGCATTACTATTTTCAACGCCAAACTACTTAGTTACGTAAATGCTGTTATTGTATGCTTGACTATTTGTATATTTCAAAAAGGATCAATATTTGTTCATCAAATAATTTTATACAAGTATAAATATTAGTATTTATACAATTATTGTTTAGATTTTTAAAAAAGTAAAATTAGAAAAGTATTATGATTGAGATCAGATATTAAGTTAAGTGTAATCACGTATTTTTTATACGAAATAAATTAAAATAAAACTCTATAATGGAGTAGAACCACAATCAACTAAATCTAATATGGCTACAGTTAAAAACTTCGACCGTAGCGTAATAGAAAGTTATCTAACTAACAGAGGATTACGATATATCAAGGACGATGACGGTGATTTTGTGGTGCAGTTTCCCTATCAAGAAGAATTAGGATGTGAAGTCATTCTAGTCTTTTGTGCGGAAGGTCCTCAAGAGGATGTTTATTCTGTTAGACTTATTTCTAATAAACGCATTCCTAAAGAAGAATGGGAACGCGTGATGTCTTTATGTAATGACTGGAACAAAGAAAAGCGCTTTCCCAAAGCTTTTCTTGATATCAGAATTACCGCTGAAGAAACGCTAGCTATAGTGGTACTCGAACAACATTTACATCTAAAACCTGGCGTGCATCAAGAATTATTCGATGATTGGACTGATATTATGGTTTCCGGTGGTTTCCAATTCTGGATATGGGTACATCAACAACATGGTTTGTAAGTAAATTTGTAGTTTATTTATAGTATTTATAGCCATTAACCGAAATATCAGTTAATGGCTTTTTTGGTGTTTTTAAATACTTAAATAGGGAGTTAGGAGTTAGGAGTTAGGAGTTAGGAGTAGGGAGTTAGGGGTTAGGAGTAGGGAGTTAGGGGTTAGGAGTTATATAGTAATTAATTAGCTGGACTTGATATGACACCCGCTTTCTCTAATACGGCTGCAACTCTTAAAATCGCTGCTTCGTTATAGGGTGCGGCGATTAATTGTACTCCCAAAGGTAAGGCATCCTCTCTTTGAATTGGAACTGATAAAACGGGTAAACCAATAAATGATAAGGGTTGAGTAAATAAGCCTAAATGGGGACGAACAAATATTTCTTCTCCATCTAAAATCATGGTTTGTTGTCCTATTTCTGGTGCTGAAATTGGTGTTGTCGGAGCAATAATTACATCTACCTGTTGAAATATTTCTCGAACTTGTTTTTTATACCAATTTCTAAATCTTAGAGCTTGAATATACCTACTACTAGGAATTAACGCTCCTGCTATAAATCTATCTCTTGTGGCAAAATCAAAATCTTGGGGACGGGATTTTAGTTTATCTAAATGTAAATTTGCGCCTTCTGATGCGGTAATTATGTATGCAGCAGCACGAGCGCGATGAGCTTCGGGTATGGAAACGTACTCAGTCACATTTAAGGCATCGGCAACTTTTTGTACTGCTTCTAAGGCTTCTGGTACAGCTTTTTGAGCAAAATAATCGTCGGCAATCGCAATTTTCAACCCATCAATATTTTGAGATGTTAGATGAAACGTTTCTACAGGAGGGCGTTTTGTACAAACATTGTCTCTTTCATCTTCCCCCTGAAGCACATCATAAGCGATCGCAATATCTCTTACTGAACGAGTAAATGGCCCAATATGGTCAAAACTACTGGAAAATAGAATTACACCAGCTCGCGACAATCTACCATAAGTGGGTTTCAAACCAAAAACGCCGCATAAAGCCGCAGGTACCCGAATTGAACCGTTTGTATCGGAACCCAAAGTTAAGGGAACTAAACCAGCAGCTACGGCAGCAGCAGAGCCTCCTGATGAGCCTCCAGCTACACGCTTTAAGTCGTGGGGATTGTGAGTAGCACCGTAATGGGAATTCTCGGTGACAAAGCCGTAAGCGTATTCATCCATATTTAAGGCTCCCACAAGCACCGCACCGGCATTTTTCAACTTAGTTACAGCAGTTGCATCTTGAGTTGCTGGAGGATTTTCGGCATTAATTTTTGAACCAGCAAGGGTAGTTAAACCAGCGATATCATAAAGATTTTTGACGGCGAAGGGTACTCCAGCTAAGCAACCGGGATAATTTCCTAGGGCAATTTCGTTATCAATTTGTGCTGCATCTTGTAAAGCAGTTTCCGCAGTTACATTTGTAAAACAGTTGAGTTGATTATCCCGTTTTGCAATTTTATCCAAAGCAGCTTTGACAACATCCACCGCTTTGATTTGTCTTTGTTGTACGGCAGTTGCGATCGATATGGCATCGGCTGAGTCTAAATTCATGGTTTCGTTTATGGTTCAAATACTGGTGCTGCTTCAATATCTTCGGGTAAAGGAAACTCGTTGACAAGTTTTGCTATAACTTGAATTCTTTCAAAATTTTCTATTACTCCGTTGCGATATTCTTCGGGTAAATTTAAATTTAGTAGTGATGCTGTTTGGTCTACGTATTGGGGTACGTTGAATTTTTTATCGTTCATCATAATTACCTATACTTTTTCACAAATTTACAACAATAGGAAACTTTATAAGTATTTATCGTCTAAACTGATATCTAACTTATACTGCTCAAGTTTTTATACTTATACGTGCTATCAACTGATTATCCACAGTTTGAAACCTATCTGCAATCCATCAGCGAGAAGTACAAATGCTGGTGGAAATTCTACACTTTGACAGATGTGGAAGGTAAGAAAACTCAGAAACAGCAGTTTTCATCACCCTTTGATTTTGGGTTGATGGTGCAAAGTATAGAGCGAAGAGAGGAACAACAAAACCACGAGCAAGAAAAAATAGAACGTTTACCCGTGTTAGAAGGTATTAGTAAATATGCTGAGAATCATGTTTTATTGAGAGGAAAACCGGGTTCAGGAAAATCCACAGCTTTAGCAAGATTATTACTCGAAGAAGCCAAATCACACCTGGAAATAAATTTCCAGGCTCATAGTCAAAGTCGTCTAAAGACGACTGAATCATCTGCTGTCAGTCAGTTGAAACTGACTTCTGCTATTAGCCAGGGAATTGATTCGGTGGCGAGTTCGGTAAACGACACAAAAATTCCCGTACTTGTAGAATTACGTTACTGGCAAAGTTCAATTTTTGAACTCATTCAAGCATTTTTACAACAGCACGACACAAACCTAAACCTTAATGAAACAATTATAAAAAATCTGCTGCGTCAAGGGAAATTTTTACTTCTTATCGATGGTGTAAACGAACTTCCTTCAGAAGAATCACGACGACAAGTAAGATTATTTCGCAAAGAATTTTCCCAAACACCAATGATTTTCACCACGAGGGATTTAGGCGTGGGTGGTGATTTGGGAATTGTAAAAAAGTTGGAAATGCAACCTCTCAATGAAACCCAGATGCGCGATTTTGTGATTTCCTATCTACCGCAAAAAGGTGAGGAAATGTTGCAGCGTTTGGGGGATAGACTGCAAGAATTTGGTAAAACACCATTAATGTTGTGGATGTTGTGCGGTTTATTTCAGCAGACTGGTAATATTCCTTCTAATTTGGGGATGGTATTTCGTTTTTTTACCGAAATTTATGAAAATAATTTGAGAGGAGATGTTGTAGTAACAGTAGAATCTCGTCGGTGGTGGAAGTCTTTACTAGAACATCTTGCGTTTGTGATGATGTTGGGTGAGCCTGTAACAGAATTTCGGGTTGCGATTTCCAAGCGAGAAGTAGAAGAGATTTTTACTAAATATTTAACAGAAGAAAAATTTGATAAACCCCGCGATTATGCAAAGTGTTTGTTAGAAGATTTAATCAAACATCATTTAATTCAAGTAGAAAGTGGAGACAAAATAGAGTTTCGTCATCAGTTATTGCAAGAATATTATGCAGCTGAATATTTACTAAGAATATTACCAGATATTAGTGATGCTAAATTACAACGGGATTATTTAAATTTACTTAAATGGACTGAACCTGTAGCGTTGATGTTGGGTTTGGTTGACGAGGAAGCGCTAGCTTTGCGGGTTGTAAGGTTAGGATTGGATGTTGATTTAATGTTGGGTGCTAGGTTGGCTGGGGAGGTGAAACTGGAGTTTCAGGAGAAAGCGGTTGATTTGATTTTAGAGAAAAGATTATCTAAGTTAGTGGAAACTGAATTATTATATATAACTGGTTCTGATTGTGCAGTTGATACTCTTATTAAAGCTTTCAATTATAAAGATTATGATGCTCGTTTGCGTGCCACAAGAGCATTAGTAAAACTCAGCAGCAAAGCAGCAGTTGATGATCTTATTAATGCTTTAAATGATTGTAATTCCGATGTTCGTAGTAAAGCTACAGAAGCAGGTACGGTAAAAATTAGAGAAAAACATCTTAAAGATGATGAATCAGTATTTTAGCGGTTGCCAGAGTAAAAAACTAATGTGATAGCATTGATTGTTACTATCTAGTTATTATTATGTCAGAAGCATCGAAATTCGATTTAAGTCGCATAAAGATTAGCAATGCAGGGGGCAAATTTAAAGTAAATGAAATCGCCTTTCCAAAAACTAATGTTCCAAGTCAATTTAAAACCTCGGAAATAGAGAATCAAGAAACCAATAGTACAGATACGGTTAAAGCCGAGCAAATAGAGAATCAAGAAACCAATACAGCAGATACGGTTAAACCCTCCGAAGTCGCTCTTCCACAAACTAATACAACAGATAGGGTTAAAGCTTCGGAAGTAGAGAATCAAAAAACTAATACAACAGTAGATACGGTAAAAGCATCGGAAGTAGCGAATCAAAAAACTAATAAAAAAGTAGAAAAAATAAAAGCATCAGAAGACGCAAATCAAAAAAAAAAAAAAAAATAAAAAAA
>JBHJJJ010000116.1:0-3044 GCA_050042755.1 Rivularia sp. (in: cyanobacteria) | reverse complement strand
CTTCATATCTATACAAATTTATAAATGATTCCATTATTCACTCTTCCATAATCCCAATCTCACAATCTCCCAATCTCCCCATCTCCCCATCTCCTAAGTCAGTCCCTTACTCTTACGAAACTCCCTGACAACTTCCTTAATATCGCGTAACTCACCTTCAACTTGATAATTAAGTTGCTGCATTTCATTAGTAGTTAGAATTCCATCGAGTTGAGATAAAGGTTTTTTCAACTGTGGATACTTTTTCAAAGTTTCCTTACGGATAATCGGCACAGCTTCATAAGGTGGAAAATATTTGCGATCGTCTTCTAACACCACCAAACCTAAACGAGCAATCTGCCCATCAGTGGAAGAAGCGGCTACCATATCCACCAGCTTTTGAGTTAATGCTCGATATAACAAACCCCCATCCATAATCTTGGGAGATTGTTTAAATTGCAAATCATAAGCTTTAGATAATCCCGGAAAACCATCTTCTCTTTCACCAAATTCATAACTGAAAGCAATACCCCATTTGGGTGAATACTTAGCAGCTTCTGAGATAGTTTTGATATTATATTCCTTCTCATCCTCACCGCGAATTATCATTGCATAAGTATTTTCAAAACCCAAAGGTTCCATTAGTTCCACATTAAACTGCTTGGAATAAGCAAGTTTTACCAAATTGTAAACTTTCCTTGGGTCATTAATTACCTTTTGCTCCAAAATCGCCGTAAAAGCCGTTCCCGTATACTCAATATAAGCATCAATTTCCCCAGCAACGATGGCACTATGACAGATAAAAGTACCACCTAATTGCGGACGACGACCAACTTTTAAATCAGTAGTCGCCTCAATTTGCTGCGCTAAAAGCTCTCCTAAAATAGTTTGTTCGGTAAAGTTTTTCGAGCCAACTACAATATCACCACCCCCACTAGCCGAAGTAACATTACACCCAGCAACTCCCAAACACAAACAAACAACCAACAGCGTCAAAAATTTCTTCATTTTTTCGATTTGATATTAAGCCAGACTAATTACTTACCTTCCCAGGCTAATGGATTTTTTCATTACTCATTACTCATAACTCATTACTCATTACTCATTACTCATTACTCATTACTCATTACTCCTTACTCATTACTCCTTACTCCTTACTCATTACTCCTTACTCATTACTCCTTACTCATTACTTCTTACTCATTACTTCTTACTTATTCATTGATAATTGAATAAATTGTTGCCAAGTTTGATTGGGAACCCAAATTTGATCTAAATCTTTTTTCGCTTCTTCATCGCTAACACCCTCATATAAACGCCGATAAAGATATATAAAAGCGGAGACGCGCTTATTTGCAGCACAATGGACAAAGATTTTTTTATCCGTGCTTGTTTTCATTACCTGAATAAATTCTTTTAAATTTTCCGGCATAGGGTTTTCCCAAATTACGGGTATATGAATGTATTGCATCCCCAGAGTTTCGACAATCTCTTTTTCATTGGGTAAAGCGTTGGAAGAATCTGTGAGTGCAAGATTTACAACAACTTGATATCCCGCTCTTTTTATATATGAAAACTCCTCTACAGATGGTTGTCCGGATGTAGCAATTTTATCTGAGATTTTCAGGAAATTGTAAATATTTTCTAGGCAGTTATGAGACATTTTAATTTAAAATTAATCGATGCGCGATTATTGTACAATAAAATATAAGTCTCCAACATTATTCTTAAATTGGGGGAGAGTAATAAAACCTATTCTGGCAAATTGGCAGTTAGGGAATTTGAAATAGTGAAAATCCACATTCGGGATCCCAACTATCATCATTAAATCGAATAATAATGTTCTACCACTGGAAACGGTTCATAAAAGTGATGTAAAAGTTGTTTCCATTCGTGATATTCTTCCGATTGACGAAACCCGATAGTATGAGCTTCTAGAGTTTCCCAACGTACCAGGAGAATATAACGATTTGAAACTTCAACACATTTTTGTAATTCATGGGATAAATATCCCGGCATTGCAGCAATAATTTTTGAAGCGGTTTTAAAAGCTGCTTCAAATTCATTGCACATCTCTTCTTTTACATTCAAAATTGCAACTTCGAGAATCATGAATTTATTTATAGATTGTAATTAAATAAAAAGAGTCCCCCATCCACCATCAGCAAAGATAACTGTTCACTGTTAACTGTTATTAAAATGGTGCGTTACGGCATTATCAAAAATTTAACCTCAAATCATACATACGAGGGGCCGTAACAGCACCCTACAATTTATCCTTCTCTTGTGAAACAATACTTCAACGCACAATTCTAAACTTTCAAACAAATAATTAGTAATTAGTTCATAACACCTTACCCCTTACCTCTTACCTCTTATTCGGCGTTAACTGCAAGTATAAACAAGGAATCACTAACAATGCAATTAAAGTTGATGCACACAAACCAAATATAATCGCCATACATAAAGGAAACCATACCGGATCGCTAATTGCTAAAGGAATTAAACCGACAATGGTAGTAATACTGGTAGTTAATATTGGACGCAATCTATCGGATGCACCATGAGCGGCGGCTTGTCGCACTTTCATGCCATTTTCTCTGTGTTTGTTCATGGTTTCCACCATGACTATGGCATCATTAACTACAATTCCTACTAGGGAAATAATCCCAATAATTGCCGGAAACGAAAGAGGGATTTGGAATAGGGAGAAACCACCAAAAGTGCCGATAAAAGCAAAAGGAATGGTGAGCATAATAATGAAAGGCTGGGTGAAGGAGCCAAATTGCAACACCAATACCGAGAAAACTAAAAATAGCGCTACATAGGACATTTGAATTGCCGAGCCAAAGGTTTCACCTTGAGTTTCTGCGTCGCCAGCAAACTTGTAATCGTAACCAGCTCCCCATTGTTTCTTCATTTCCTCTAACTTTGGCTGTAAATCTGCTAAAATTTCACCAGCAGTTCGACCATCAGTTTTAGAATAAACTGTAACGGTGCGTTCTGTATCTGTATGGGTAATTGATAGGGGAGCCACACTTTCTTCAATATCTAGTACCGCGCGT
>JBHJJJ010000115.1:0-37022 GCA_050042755.1 Rivularia sp. (in: cyanobacteria) | reverse complement strand
GCAGTTTAGTAGAACCTTTAGAACAGATAACCGAACGTTTGACTTGGAGTTGGGGTATAGTTAGCCATTTGATGGGCGTGCAAAATAGCCCCCAATTACGTCAAGCCTACGAAACTGTACAACCCCAAATCATCGGGTTTTCTAACCGAGTTAGCCAAAGTAAACCTATTTACAACACTTTTAAAGCCCTGGCAGAGGGGGATATTTGGAACACTTTGGATTCAGCACAACAACGAATTGTGGAATCCGCTATTCGCGATGCAGAACTTTCTGGCATTGGTTTAGCTGGTGAAGCGCAAGAAGATTTCAACGCCATTCAAATGGAAATGGCGGAACTTTCTACAAAATTCTCAAATCACGTTTTGGATGCAACCAAAGCTTTTAGTTTGACGTTAACAAAACCTGAAGAAGTCGAAGGTTTACCCCCAAGCTGGCTGAGTTTAGTAGCGCAAGCAGCAAGAGATGCAGGAGAGGAAAATGCCACCCCAGAAAATGGCCCTTGGCGCATCACCTTAGACATTCCCAGTTATGCACCTTTCATGCAGCACAGCAAGCGGCGAGACTTACGCGAGCAGTTATATAAAGCTTTTGTCTCTCGTGCATCAGAGGGAGAATTAGATAATAAGCCTATAATTAAGCGTATTTTGGAGTTAAGACAGCAATTAGCAGAGTTACTCGGATATAATAACTATGCCGAGATTAGTTTAGCGAGTAAAATGGCTCCT
The DNA here is from genome assembly GCA_050042755.1 of Rivularia sp. (in: cyanobacteria). Taxonomy (GTDB): domain Bacteria; phylum Cyanobacteriota; class Cyanobacteriia; order Cyanobacteriales; family Nostocaceae; genus Rivularia. Next base: position 36,297 of record JBHJJJ010000115.1, on the reverse strand, counting down.
AGCGTCGAAGCGGTAGATAAACTATTGGAAGAATTACGCCGCACCAGTTATGATGCCGCACAAAAAGAACTTGAAGAACTCAAAGAATTCGCAACTGGTAAAAATGCCCCAGAAGCCTCTGATTTAAAAAACTGGGATACCACCTTTTGGTCAGAACGTCAACGGGAAGAAAAGTTTGCTTTTACACAAGAAGAATTGCGTCCTTATTTTCCCCTTCCCCAAGTACTCGATGGCTTATTCGGATTAGTAAAACGATTATTTAACGTTAGTGTTACTCCTGCTGACGGACAAGCGCCGATATGGCACGAAGATGTCCGCTATTTTCAAATAGCCGATGAAGCAGGTACTCCCATAGCTTACTTCTATTTAGACCCCTATAGCCGTCCTGCAGAAAAACGCGGCGGTGCATGGATGGATACCTGTCTCAATCGCCGTCAAATTCACGAGAATGGTAAAGCAGATATACAGTTACCAGTCGCATATTTGATATGCAACCAAACCCCCCCAATAGATGATAAACCCAGCTTAATGACTTTCACGGAAGTAGAAACCCTCTTCCATGAATTCGGACACGGTTTGCAGCATATGCTTACCAAGATAGATTATCCCAGCGCTGCCGGTATTAATAATGTTGAGTGGGATGCTGTAGAATTACCCAGCCAGTTTATGGAAAACTGGTGTTACGAACGGCCTACTTTAATGGGAATGGCCAAGCATTATGAAACCGGCGAACCTTTACCAGAGCATTATTATCAGAAGCTTGTAGCAGCACGAAACTATATGAGCGGTAGTGGCATGTTGCGTCAGTTGCACTTTAGCTTGCTCGATATAGAATTACATTACCGTTATCGTCCCGGTGGTAATGAAACTCCCGACGATGTACGCAACCGTATCGCCAAGAATACAACTATATTGCCACCACTCCCCGAAGATAATTTTCTCTGTGCATTTGGACACATTTTTGCTGGAGGATATGCCGCAGGTTATTACAGCTATAAATGGGCTGAAGTTCTGAGTGCAGATGCCTTTGCTGCCTTTGAAGAAGCCGGATTGGAAGATGAACAAGCTATTAAAACTACCGGTAAACGCTACCGCGACACCATACTTGCCCTTGGTGGTAGCAAGCATCCAATGGAAGTATTTAAATCCTTCCGGGGTAGGGAACCAAGTACCGAACCTTTACTCAAGCACAATGGTTTGAAAAGTGCTGCTTGAAAAATAGATCGTAAGGCATAGGCTGATTTGTTTTTTCTATCTAATCCCCATTCCCGTTTTCTTCGCTAAATAATTAACGCCAATGTAGAGACGTTGCAATGCAACGTCTCTTTGTGATGCAATCTATAAATCTACAAGGGAAATCAAAGTTTAATTTGTTATAGCAAATTGAACTGTTTTGAACTTACCGCAAATTTATTCAATGAATCAATACATATGATAGTAAATTTAAATGATTTAGTTTACTATCATATGTATCTTTACCTTTGTCGGTTTTTATTTACAAAACTTTACTTAGTTATAATTAACTTTATTAAACATAGATTACGACTAATAAATTTAATGATTATTTGTAAATAAAATAGTGCAAAATTAAAAGTAAGCCTTCGGAATATAGAACCGAAATTTTAAATTCAAATAATTTAGGTTCTTGTATAGAAAACCGTCCTTTGTCATTTGTCTGCTATGGGAATGACAAACAACAGAGGAAACTCAAGCAAGGCGGTGAAAACCTTAGCTACGCAATGAAGAAGATGTCCCTATGATGCAAAACATTTTGCTAGCTGTCTCAGGATCGGGACAAGCAGAAGATATGCTCAAAGTTATGGAGGAAATACCATCAATACAACGAGCGAAAGTTACGTTTTTACACGTTGTTCCTCCACAAACCACCGCCCAAATAATGACAACCAAGTTGGAAGAAGGCGGTAAACTTTTAGCAAATACTATTCAAAAGTTGCAGCTAAATCCAAATCAAGTCAATTCCCTACTCCGTCAAGGCGCTCCCAAAGATGTGGTTGGACAAGTAGCGGATGAAATCGATGCGGATCTGATTATTATGGGTTCAAGGGGACTCAAGCGCTTGCGATCAATTTTGGCTAATTCAGTTAGCCAGTATGTTTTTCAATTGTCTTCTCGTCCCATGTTACTGGTTAAAAATGACATTTATGTCAAAAGAATTAACCGGATTATGGTAGCCATTGACAAATCCGAAGCGTCAACATACTGTTTAGATTTGGCTTTATTCCTGATCAGAGATATCAAAGGTGGGGAATTGATTTTAACTCATGTAATTACTGACTTAAAAAGTCCATCATCTGAAACTGCACAAGTTAACGCCGAAAACCACCCCATTTTAGCAGCAGCCATAAATGAAGCTAAAAAACGAGGCGTTAATGTTCGTAGCGTACTCAGTATTGGTAAACCGGGCGAAAAAATTTGTAGTTTGGCAGAAGAAATGAACGTAGACTTATTATTGCTAGGTTCTCCCGATCGTCGCCCTTCAATTGCTAAAAGTTTTGTCGATCTAGACAAACTTTTGGGTTCTTCGTTATCTGATTATGTCAGAACTAATGCCACTTGTCCGGTTTTACTAGCGCGTACTGCCGCAATGTAAATTATAAACCATTAATTTAACTCATTCAACTATACATAGATTTCGCGGTTGATAGATAAAACCCCTACACAAACCTGTGCTGGGGTTTTTCCTTTTAAAAAATGGAGTATTAATTAAGTATCTTTTCTTCCGCTTTCGCGGCTAACGGTTAGGGTGTAAAGTCCGATTAAAAAAACTGTGGGAACTAATACGAACAAAATGCTCGCAATGAATCCCAAATCATTAGTTTCCATAGCAAGAAAAGCCTCTCTTTTAATTTGCAACCAATAGTCTTAGGATACCATTACTGATGGACTGAGGGATTGATATCAAACAAGACATGCTTTTAGCTTTCATTCCCGGATTGAAAATCGCGGGGTTTTAGTCTAACGACTCACTTCGCGAATAGCATTTCCCTTATTAAAAAAATTCACCATTAAGTATAAAAGTCATTAGCCGTGAGAGTGCAGCGAACCTATCTCTACTCACTCTTCACTATTCATTACTCCTATATCAAGTCAGAGGGTGAGCAAAACTACAATTCAAGGCTTGGTTACTACACTAACAGAACCGTTAACCAAGGTTTGACAAGCAAGGCGGTAATTTTGCGGCTTTTTTTTCAAGATTTTATTTTCTACATCCGTACGAGGTGAGAGGTTATCTATTCCTTCTGTTAAATCTACAATACAGGTTCCACACTGACCTGCACCACCACAATTCATCATTATTCCCCATACTATATAGATATCAATGCTGTTTTGCATGGCTTTCAATCGTAAATTAGCACAATCAGCCGCTATTACCTCTTTATCTTCTTTAACAAAATTAATGTTACCCATAGTTAATACCTCGTTAAATATTACCCTGAAATCAAGCTTGTATCTATTTAATAATTTATTACAAAAAGTTAAGTAATATCAATTTTGACAAAGAAAATCTTGCAAAAAAGAAGACAGGCGATCGCCTGTCTTAACAAATATTTATCGGTTATTTACTTGAAACCTACAGCAGCTTGCCAAACAAAAGCTAGCAACAAGAAAAAGACGGGAATAATTGGGAGAACATCTACCAAAGGGTCAAAAACTTGATATGCTTCGGGTAATTTCGCTAATAATAGTGCTACTTCCATGTTTGTTAAAATCCAAGTATCGAACACAGCTTTCATAATTGAGAAAGATCTTAACACGATCGGGGAATTGGGAGTAGGTTGAGACAAATAAGCAATAAATAATTGATATTTTCAGAAAAGTGGTATTACATCGGAAACATCGCTTTTTCTGATATTTATCAAATTACATTAGTAATCCCAAAAGTTTCCGAAACCATCCATGCCACGAAAGCTCCATACATAACTAGCAATAGAATGGATTCGTTATAACTCAAATCAAACTTCCTCAGAAGCATCACAAATAGAGCAATCGTTGCCAAAATTGATGCACCCATCATTGGCACAGTAATAGCAAAATCAACTATTGAAGCACCAGCAATCAAAATTCCTACAGGAATGGCTACGAGTAAATCAAAAATATTGCTACCTAATACATTGGAGAGACTAATGATACTATCATTGTTTTGGGCAGCGCGGATACTAACAAAAGCATCCGGTAAACTAGTAGCAGCGGCGATGATGGTAATACCCCACAAGAAAGATGGTGTATTTAAAACTTCTCCCAAACCAATCGTTCCCCAAACTAATCCTTCAACGCTGGCGACGATGAGAACTAAACTAAATAGCAATTTTAACCATTCTTGAACGATAGAGATATCCCCAGATTCCTTACCTTTAGTATCTTGATTAACTTCGTCCTCTTTTTTAGGCTGGGCTTTATGTAGTTCAGTGCTTTGCTGCTGCAAATATAAATATAGGCCGTAGAGAGAAAGAGGTATTAAAACAATCCATCGGTTAACCTTACCCTGCCACATCGCATTTGGCACGGGATTATATAGAACTGCACCAGCAAAAGTAATTAATAATACCGCAATGCTAGTAATCTGAAACTGAACATCCCTGTAAATAAAATCCTTATTATCGTTAAACCCTAATTCTTTGCTTACCAAACCACAAATTCCAGGGATTACAAGAATATTAAAAATAGCTGAACCAAAAATAGCAGCCACACCCAACTCAAACTTTCCGTGAATAACAGTTGAAAGTACTGTAGTGGAAAGTTCCGGAAAACTAGAGCCTACCGCTAACACAACCCCTCCTTGAACAACAGGTGGTAATTGCTAGTGTTCCGATAAACCTTCCGCAGCAGATTCTAGAAAAAAGCTGCCTACCCAGACTACACCGGTAGATATAATAATCACACCGATGTATAAAAATAATTGTGATACGTCCATTAGCTTGAGTTGATTTCAATGTTTATCAAGAGTCTCATGCAAAGACGCAAAGATGCAAAGTGTCAGGAATACATTGTCGAACTTTCTTCAAGGAGGATGAGAAAGACAACTATAATTGGTTACTTTTTACAGACTTTTTAACTACAAAAACTAAAGCCATAAGCGAGAAAAACTTATCTCTAACTTCTGACTTATGTATTACTATGCAATTTTCAATTGAAAACCCGACAAAGCCTAATTAATCAACCTGCACTTCGGGAGGCTTTATTCACAATCAGATCCGACACATTTAACTGTTTTTACAGCTTCAACTTCATTTCTAAAAAGTATATTAAATTTCGGTTGCGAAATATAGAGTTGGTAAACTCCCAGCAGTAGCAATACACAACCTATTTGTACAAATGATGGAGCCGAGACAAAGCCCATCACTAAAAGTATTACTCCGGTAAAAACTACTGCAATACGATAGACTTCCTCGGCTATCTTCAATCCCAGGCAGATAGTACCTAAAGCTAGAATCAATAGCACCAGATAAATTGCGAGCATTCTTATCTCCTAAATTTAACGCGTTGAATTATCTATCGCTTTACTACAATAACAATTGTTTCGGCGTTGGATTAATTTTTTTTTACAATTCTAAATATCGATATCTAGAAATATTTAAAAAATCTAATCAAACAATTATTTGAGATACTTTACTTAACATTTATTCAAGTGATTACTGTTTTAATCGGATATGTTATAGAACGTCAACTAGATATAAGTCATTCCAATAGATTTTAACGCCCGGTTCACGAGGACCAATAATTTTGAGATAGGATTAAAAGTCGTGGATTATCTGCATAAATAGTATTTCATGGGCTATCGTATAAGCTGTAGTCATCAATATGGGCTGTTATTCGTTTTATTATTCTTCAGAGAAAGCATTGTTTTGGGAATAGGGCAGATTTATTTGATAAAGCTAGATTTAATGGATTTTGTCAGCAAAGATAATATAGTAAAAACTACAATAGACAGTTAACCTTCATTAATCAGTTGGGCAATAAATAATTAAATTGTAAAAATTCAGTAATATCAACCGACTTCAGAAACTCAACCTCGAATACAATAGATAATGGCGATAAAATTCATAAATTTTAGCTTGTTCCTGCACGATACTCCTATCCATATTCAAACACCTTTGAGATAGAGATATATTTTTTAGTAGAAGTTGAAACGAACAATTATAAATACTTATTTCAATGCCGTAAATGATAAATAAAGAGACAAATACGGATGAAATAATAAAAATAATTGAAAAAAGCTTGTGAAAAACCGGAGCACAATTAATACCGATAACTTAAATCTGTGAATAGCGTACTTTTAAAACACTTCTCATCATGGTTTAATTGCACGATTAATCATACCGAAAAAAAAGCTTTTAATATATACTCCGAAAGTGGTATTTATAAAAATTGTTCAAGATACCTATTGCATTAAAAATTGGCTATTGAAAATTATTTTACTTCTAATAAGACTTATAAATGTCCATCATGTCACTATTTTTTTAATAGGAAGTAGCGCATATTTCAATCGTTATCGATAAAATTAATTATTTTTTAATAATATTCACAATTACAGCATTTTTTTGATCGAAACCAAAAAACCTATAGTAAAGCGATCGCACTTACAGGAGAGCCTGCTCCGGAGCGCAACCTTAAAACTCCGATAACCAAAGTTGCTCCAGTAGGAGGTAACTGTTCCAAATTAGTTAAATTCTCCAATACGATGCGTGGTTTCTCCAACATCAAACGATTAATAGTAAAATTTGTATCTTTACCCGCATCAACACCATGAGTATCGATTCCAATACCCGCAATATTTCTTTTTTGAATTAATAACTTAGCTGCATCAACACCAAAACCTGGAAAATGCATGTTTCCACGAGCATCTGTATTAAAAAATGCTTGTTCATCATCCCATTTTTCTTGCCAACCCGTTCTTAATAACACCACACACCCATTAGCTATTTCTCCGTATTTATTCTCCCAAGCTTGGATATCGGTAATACTAAGAACACAATCGGGATTGACTGCTACAGAAGAGCTAATATCTATAACTACCGCAGGTACTACCAATGAATCGGCTGAGTATTCTTCTATTCCGGCACCATCGTCATGAAAACTTATTGGTGCGTTGATGTGAGTCGCACTATGTTCTCCTAATGAAAACTGACGTAGATAGTAACCGTCTCTTTGTAAATCAGCTACTGGTTCAAATTTTACAGGTGGATCGCCTTGCCACTGAGGAATATTTGTATCAATAATGTGACTTAAATGAATAACGCTCGAATAAGAAATTTGACGAGCACCCACAAGATTTTTATGTGTTAAAATTTTTTTTTGTGGGTTTTGGCTACTGGCTACCTCAACTTCATGGGTACCCGTCAACCTTGCTAAAGTAGCTTCCATAATTGCGCTACTTTGCCCAGTCACAGTAAATACCAAAGCTTCACGATAAACCCGCTGTGCTGCATGATAACTGTAATTAGCAGCCCCACTAGAAACAGTTACCCCACCATGAGCTATTCTTGTTGCTAAATCAATTGCCCAAGCTCTTAATTGTAACTTTTGTGTAAATTCTACCTCTTGCTGCCATACTTTCCTAATCGCACTACGGCAACTATTTAATTCTGCCTGCAAAGAGTTAAAAGCATCGTTGATAAAAGATAATGACTTCTTCTCAAACGCTTTTTGTATAACGTCTAAGCCAGCAAAAGCGCAACCAGTAGCGAGAAAAGTAGCCCGAAGAAGATTCTTTTTCTGATTTTCATGTATCCAACCCGGTGGTTTAATAAAAACTACAAGTTCTTCAGGTAAAAACCATTTATTTAAAGTAGCAGAAACAGTATTTGTTGAATTCATTGCCGCCAATCGTGCGGGGGGAGTAAACGTTATTTCTCCTCCCCCTGCTTGTGGCGTGTTTTGAAAAGGCGCAATTCCAAAAATAGCACTTCCATCAGCTAAAGTCGCAGCAACAACAAAATCTTGAAAGAATCCAAATCCGGTTACCCAAGGTACAACACCATCAAATTGATAACCTCCTGGTACAGATTCGGCTGTAATTATCGGTTTACCTCCACGGCGTAAATGAGAAAAACCAACACCCAATAAAACTTCTCCACTACCCATACGTGGGAGATATTTTTGTTGAAGTGTAGAATTATTACTCCTCACCAACATTCCAGCAGCACTTTGATGTTGCGTTTGCAAAAAAGCTAAAGCACCGGAATATCTAGCTACTAATTCTTGAAAGTTACCATAATCAACTTCGCTAACTCCCTTTCCGCCAATCATGCAGGGAACCCTCAGTGCCAGTAAATCTAGCTTTCCCAAACCTTGCAACGCCTCAAAGGCAGCGTGAGGCGACTCGTCTATCTCGTTAGCCTTTGGTGCAACACTTTCTAACAAATAAGATTTAGCTTTATCTAAGGAAGAAGGAATATTCTGTGGAAACACTTTTATAAATGAATATATAGCGTTGCGTTTTTATATTGCTATAGCACTTAGGTATAGGAAGGGAGAAATCAAGGGTTTGGCTTGGGCATGGGACATGGAACATCAAAAATCTGACTCTATGTGCTGTGCCCTATTGGGGTCTCAACAAATAATCTAACTGGGTAAGTCTTATATTATATTAAATCGCGATCGCAGAATAAAAAATGAGACAAGTTGGTTATAAAGTATAACTTATTACTAGTCACTAAAATAGATAATCCCCCGAGCCTTATATACTCCAAGGTTCGGGGGAATTTCAAATGTTGCAGCAAAAAGTGAATTATTATTTAAGTTAACACTTTAGAGCTTAATTTCTAGCTAAGAACAGGTTAATTTTAGTTTAAGATGCCAGAAATTTTACGGAGCAGAGAAAATTACTTACTTTCTTGCCGTATTTTGAGCAATATTGAATTAATATGAAATATTTTTGCGTTTGCGCCGATATTTTACCTGTGATTAACTTATGGCTCTACTTATTCAGATATTACACTTTTATTCAGGATTTAATATTAGGGTTGGGACCCCTTATTTTATGCTTTTGTAGATGATACGTGACAAATTGTTGAGTTAAAACAGAGAAAATTGGTGGATCCAGTAACGATGTCGCACCATGAAAAAAAGCGCTATATTGAAGGACAATCCTTTTCTGGTTGGCTTCGGTTTACCACCAAGACGCAAAGATTAAACCAGAACATATAGTACCGGTGATGAGCTAATTCTGGCAGAAATAGATGAAGAGCTTGCCACCTTAGAAGCTAATTTAGTGGGGATTTGGGACGGATAAAAAAAGTCTCAATTGGGTATGGCAAAGGGTTAGAAAAAAGGCAAGCCATTAAAGTAGTATTATTATCAAAAGCTTATAGCTCGTCCGAATTTCATAGTTCCCGACACTTGCAACGAAAGTATGTTAATACACTTATCATCTTAGTGTCCAACAAGATACCTCATCCCCGAGTGAGGAATTATTCCTTAAAAAGCTTCTTGGGATAAATTGGAATGCTCTTTCGAGCTTTCTGTTGATTTGTTTTGGAATTATGGGAATTACGATGGTCCCGGGGACGAAATTCTACAACGTTACTTTTAATAGTAATGTCGTAGTTGCCAAAAAAATCATGTCCTAAAAGTCCATTTTCCAATTCCCTCCCAGCAATAGCCACAGAGACTTTCTTTACTTTGACACCACCGGCTTCAATCGAATCAACATAACCGATAGGGAATTCTACAGATTTGGCGCTTGCGGTATTTGCCTTTGCTTTGCCAACAGGAGAAACACCAAGTAGCTTAGCCATTCGCTGGGTAATTACAGTACCGCTAGCGCCCGTATCGACAATCATCTCAAATTGGCGTTTGCCGTTAAAAGTAACATCAATGATTGGCGTACCCCCAATACGCCGCTTGATTGGGGTGCTAAATACCATAGCCTGACGACTGTCTTCTTGAATCGGTACGGCGGCGTATACTTCTTTTGTCTCAATGGGTATCGGTATCGCTTTGGGGGGAGTTGGTAGCGGTTGTGGTGATTTGGGAAGCGGGGGTAATTGCTGTGGTGCGGCGGCAATGGGAGATTGAAAATTCTGCTGTAATATCTTTTGTACCGCTGGGGGAACCTGCATTTTTTGACCCGCAATAGATTCTTTCAACGGCGGTACTGTTACCACTATTTTCTTAGGCTCTGGCGGTGGTGGAGGTTGTCGTTGGGCAATAGATTTTTCTAGAGCATAATCAAAATGGCGCTGGTATTCTCCAACTTTTGCTTTAGCGATGGCATAGTAGCGGCTTTGAGGCTGAACCGATTTCATCAAGTTCATGGCATCTTGGTAATAATTAGCCACTAATTTCCAATCTTCTGGAGATTGAGCCGATTGACTTATACTGAAACCACCCGCTGCTTTATCCAATCCCATTTCAAAGGAAGTTGGTTCCACAGTTTCTTCATCGTTTTCAGTTGACTTTGGTTTTGTTGTGGGTGTTACTTCTAACGATAATGATTCCGAATCCACCACAGGAGGCGTACTCGGTGCCGATTCCTGGGTGGGAATCGAATGAGTTTTAACTGTTTTTTGTTCTTGACTACAAGCAACACCAACTATAGTTAATGCGCTCCACAGTGAAATTAAAGCTGCACGGGAAAACAAAGGCTCAAGCATAATAATTTTTGATTTTACCAAGCCCTTGGGGGCAAAAATCTACTGTCCTTCTTTTAATTATTTAACATTGGTCAAGGGTTCTCACGAGAATTTTTTAGGAGAAAAAAATTCTCATGGATACCCGTCAAGCGGCGCTGTATGCCCGATCGTTCGTTTGAGGGAAGCATTTAATTGGTTAAAAGTAAAATTTCCCTAGGAGGATGCCCTTTTAACTATTTTAGTCAGAAGAAGAGTAAGCAGCGATTAAAATAGCAACGCCTGTTTCAACCTATTTTTTAAGTGTTAATAGTAGTTAAGACGGTATATAGACTTAAAAAAAACACTCCCTCGCGCTTTAGAGCATAGTTAAATAGCCCCCGTGTTGGAATGCCCATCCCCAATCATAAAAGAAAAACTGACCCAAATTTATCATAATTCCCTTATTTTTCAACGATAAATACAATGCTAAAAAACTATGCTAAAAAACTATTACCCAATTAATCTTATTTTAGCTCAGGGGGCTAGTTATTATTGTAATTAAGCTATCTGTAACTAAATTTGAACTTCGATTGTGTTTTTTGATTTACATTCCTAATTGACTTCTAAAAATTAAAAAACGAAGTGAATTAACTCGTGGGATAATTATTTTTGCGGTGAATGGCTAATTGCCTTATCCAATCGTTGCTTTATCGTTTTATTGCTTATGCCTCTGTTTGACGCAACACCTGCTCTACTTGTTCTGGCAGATGGAACCAGCTATCGCGGTTGGTCTTTTGGTGCTACAGGTACCGCCATCGGAGAAGTCGTTTTTAATACCGGCATGACGGGATATCAAGAAGTAATGACCGACCCTAGTTATTGCGGTCAAATCATCGTGTTTACCTATCCGGAGCTAGGAAACACTGGTGTAAATTCAGAGGACGCAGAGTCAGACAAGCCACATTTACGAGCTTGTATAGCCAGAAATATTTGTTATCGACCAAGCAACTGGCGAGCAACACAATCTTTACCTGAGTACTTAAAAGAGCATCAGATACCAGGAATTTATGGCATAGACACTCGCGCTCTTACTCGTAAAATACGTAACCAGGGATCTATGAATGGAGGTATTTCTACTGAAATACTCGACCCGTCGGAGTTACTTGAACTTGTAAATGCAGCCCCATTGATGAGTGGGTTAAATTTAGTGAAAGAGGTAACGACGACTGAGGTGTACGAGTGGTCGGAAGCCACCACCAGTGCATGGGAATTTAATGGGGTACCAAACGAGAGCGAAAAATTCACAGTTGTAGCGCTAGATTTTGGCGTAAAACGCAATATATTAAAGCGCTTAGCAAGTCATGGTTGTCGGGTAATTGTAGTTCCAGCAGAAACTCCAACCCAAGAAATTCTCAAACACAGCCCAGACGGCATTTTTCTTTCCAACGGACCAGGAGATCCCAGCGCTGTTACCGAAGGAATTGAAACCGCCAAAGCATTGTTAAAATCCGAGAAACCCATATTTGGTATTTGTATGGGACACCAGATTTTGGGTCAAGCCTTGGGAGCAAAAACCTATAAACTCAAATTTGGTCATCGTGGTTTAAATCAGCCAGCAGGTTTGAGTAAACGAGTCGAAATTACTTCTCAAAACCATAGCTTTGCTATAGATCCCGATTCACTACCCGATAGTGATGTAGAAATTAGCCACTTTAATTTAAATGACAATACCGTTGCCGGAGTAAAACATAAGTCCCTACCAGTTTTCTCGGTACAATATCACCCAGAAGCTTCTCCTGGTCCTCATGATGCAGATTATCTATTTGAGCATTTTGTTCAAGCAATGAGAACATCTCGTCAAGCAATTACCGCCCGGGTGAGTTAAAAATGGAAAAAGTGAGAAATTGCATTAGGGGCTAAACTTGCACTATCTCACTGCCCCTCTCTTTTGGAACAGGGGTTAAAGTAGACAACAGACACAAAAAACATCTATACTTGAGCGTTTGCTTTCACCATGAGGAGGGAATTATTGCTGAGCCACTAAATCTAACCGTTAGCCTGCGAGGTACTCGCGAAGTCAGGGATAACTGTCAGCTATTCCGCCTCACAGGTTTGTTAGACGCGTTTTCCGAGCCGACGTTTCGTAAGGTACTTAGTAATAAAATTAAGGAAGGACCCAGACATGTTATTCTGGATCTTTCGCAAATCGACTTCGTAGACAGTTCTGGTCTGGGAGCTTTGGTACAGTTAGCCAAGCAGGCTCAAACCGCCGAAGGTACCTTTCAAATCGTCACTAACGCCCGCGTTACTCAGACAGTCAAGCTTGTGCGCTTGGAAAAGTTTCTCGCTTTGCAAACTTCAGTTGACAAGGCTTTAGAAAACACCAAGAATAATTAACGGCTTGATAGTCAAAAATTAGCTATCCGAGATTTAAATCTGGATAGCTCAATTTTTCTTTTTCCGGAAATTTAACAGATAGAGATGGAAATTTATAAAACTGATTAAATTTCGTCAGTGCATAAAACAGATGATTTTTTTCTTCTTAACTCTGGTAATATCAAAAATAATATCTTAAATTAGGTATAGTTGATGTAAATTACAACTAACAACTGTTCCACAAAAAGTTATGAAATTAGGTATTTTAGCAAAAGTTATCATTAATTAATTACAGATAATGTTCTATATACAGCCGTTGACGATTAGGTTTTCGGTTAATAGAATTAGCATCAATAAAAGTAAAAAAAATGTTATTAAAATGAAAGAGCTAGTTAAAATTATTAAGAAACTTTTATCGCGATCGCGGCAATAGGCATGAAGCAGTACGATGGAAAAGAGCAGGTAGTAACCAAACTCCTCAAAGTTACCACTTCCCAATAATTAGTAATCTTCGAGGAATGATTAAGTTGTGAAATCAAAGGAGGAAAAGCAATTAAATGCAGGTTCATCCGCTGCCCCCAAGGATTCCTATGATTCACATGAATCATTTGAGCCAAATGCAAAACAATTGTTACCGAGACTTTCTCAATCGCAACTACAGCAACTTTCTCCTACGGCTCTTGCTTATTTAGGCGATGCAGTTTATGAATTGTATGTCAGGAGATATTACTTGTTACCACCCCAACGAGTAGAAAATTACCATCGTTTGGTAGTAGCGCAAGTAAGAGCCGAAAAGCAGGCGAAAATGTTAAACTTGCTCAGCCCTCATCTGAATAGTAATGAGTTAGAAATAGTTCGTAAGGGTCGTAACGCCGCCACAGGTCGTCCCAAACGTGTAGATCCCCAAACATACCGACAGGCTACAAGTCTGGAAACTTTGATTGGCTATTTATATCTTACCAATACCGAACGATTAAGCGAACTTCTGCAAAAACTTCTCCTGGAGTCCTAGCGGAACATCTGAAAGGTCGAATGTCAAAAATGCTGCGATCCTGGGTTAAAAAGAGATGAATGTTATGCCATATATCGCCCCATTCGGGAGTCCTCCAAGGCAGGGGTAAGCAAATTTTGGAAGGCGAATCGTTTCCCAAGGTTAGAAGATGCCGGATGCTACACTAGTTAACTGGTTTATGTTAGCCCCACAAGCCCTCGGAACGCAGGCGGAGCGCATCTGAGAATGAGAAAGAAATAGCCGGAAATTGGCAAGCGATAAACAAATAGACCAAGCACAATTAAGGAAATTGTAAACCGCTAAGAGTGAAAACTCATATGACAAACAAACCAAGAAAGATTAAAAGTAATGGCGAAAATCCCCGAAAACCCTTGAAATTAAAAAGTAAGCGTTTTTCATCTGGGTCTCTTGGTAAATCAAACGGTAGAAATAATCACTCTGTAGTTGATAAACCTCGTCAAAATCGTTCTAATTTTGAATATCCATCATCAACAGAAGCACCTTTAAATAGCGATTTAATTTACGGTCGTCATCCAGTTCTGAGTACTTTGGAAAATCAGGGCCGTCTCAACCGTATTTGGAATACCTCTCGTTTACGCTACGATCACCGTTTTCATGATTTGCTTTTGCAAGCTAAAGGAAATGGGACAGTTATAGACGAAGTGGAAGCCACCCGCTTAGACCACATTACAAGAAATGCTAATCATCAAGGAGTTGCCGCACAAATTGCTCCTTACGACTATTTTGATTTACATGATTTGATCGAAAAGGCAAAATCTATAACGGATATACCAGTGATAGTTGTTGCTGATGGTATCACCGATCCCCACAATTTGGGAGCAATCATTCGCACCGCTGAGTCAATAGGTGCCCAAGGTATGGTAATTCCCCAGCGTAGGGCAGTTGGTATTACTTCTACGGTCATGAAAGTAGCAACTGGTGCTTTAGATTGTTTCCCCGTGGCTAGAGTAGTTAATCTCAGCCGTGCTTTGGAAGAATTAAAAGCCGATGGTTTCTGGATTTACGGTACTGCTAGTAATGTCGGTCAAGCAATACATACGGTAAATTTTAAAGGCTCACCAATTGTTTTAGTAATTGGTTCCGAAGGCGAAGGTCTAAGTATGTTGACACAGAAATGCTGCGATGTTCTAGTTTCAATTCCCTTGCAAGGAAAAACTCCCAGCCTCAATGCTTCAGTAGCAGCGGGTATGGCCCTGTATGAAATTTATCGCCAGCGCTGGAACAACACGCTTTATTTGGAAAATTTGCAAAAAACCCCTTCCAAAAACTATATGTAAAAGAGTATAAAGAAGTGTAAAGAAAAAACCGACAGTATAGTTCTTTAACAACCACTATCAACTTTAGTAATCGGCGAAAACCATGAGCAGGATTGGGAATACTTTCAAAGAATTCGCGACCAACATCTCTGATAACCTTGGCTTAGCTTGGTGGGTAGAGATTAAAACGAGAAATCCCAAGTGTACTTATTACTTTGGACCTTTTCTCAACGGTACAGAAGCAAAAGCTGCTGTAAAAGGCTATGTAGAAGACCTTGAACTCGAAGGAGCACAAGGTATTAATGTTGATGTTAAGCGTTGTAAACCGAAAGCTTTAACTATTTCTGAAGACCTGGGGGAATGGTTTGACCGCAAAGTAAAGCCTGTCTTTAGCGGTCAAATGTAATCCAAAGGTTTGGGCATTGAAGTATTTGAAATTTTGCTCAAACCTTTTTATCAGGCTGTGTCCTCTAAAAAATGAAGTATGAGGTATGAATATTTATTTGACGGGTACCCATGAGAATTTTTTTAGGAGAAAAAATCTCATGGGACTCCTTGACTTATTTCATGCTTTATGCTTCATTTTCAGTAATCGAAAAATCGAAAATCCTCCACACTTGCTGCAAAAGTTGTATTTCGCCACAACCCAGTATCCTCAAAATCTAAAATTTGATAGTCTGGGGATTATCCTTCAACCAGCAATCAATATCGCTTAATACTTGGTGGGGAATTTCCCACGGGAACAGATGAGCAGTATTAGGATAACAGTGGAATTGACAATTTTGCAGATGCTCAGAAGTTTCCAAGCTGCTTTCCATTGTGATGTGTCTATCCTCGCTACCCGCAAGGACTAAAGAAGGACATTGAATTTGGTCTAAATCGCCAACTTTGTTGTATCCGGCTTTAATCGCCGAATAAAGGGCGCGAGTTGAATAAGCCGAAGTTTTTAAATAGGCTGGTATCGCACATGAAGCAATATAGCCGTAAGCAGTAGGAGTATGTTGTTGAATCAGGTAGCGAAAAAGAGAATGTTTTCCAAATGTATTGATATTCCACTGCCAATTGGGATTTACAACACTTAGAAGAGCAGCAATACCCGTATAAAGATTATCTTGCCAGGTAATAGGTGGATGATTGCCGCGAGGTTTTGCAGCCGTAGCCACTAAAATTAACCCACTTACCCGTTGTGGGAATCTTAGCGCCAATTCCATCGCTAAAATGCCACCAAGAGACCATCCTAAAACCAGACATTTTCCAATTTGAAAGCGGTCTAGAAGAGTTTCCAAGTCGCTTAAATGGTCGGTCATGAGGAAATTTTTATTAAAGCGGCTTTTGCCGTATCCGCGCAAATCTGGAGCGAAAGTTTGAAAGCGCTTTGACAAAGGATCGGTAAACACAGAAAGACTAGAACCAGAACCTGGATGTCCGTGCAAGCAGAGAATGGGGAAACCTTGACCTTGAGTATAAACGTTGAGGTGCATCTTGAAGTTAAGAGTTAAATAGTACCATACTTTAAAATTGCCCTTCATTCAAATTGAATAAATTTTATAGCCGAATAATTAACATACTAATTTTATATACATAAATAGTTAATTTACAGGTCTTTATCCTCTCCCCATATAGGATTAATTAAAATTATATAGGTTGGATTTCATTTAGCTAGACAGTTTTACAGATGCATTTCTTGAAACCCAGGATAGATAAGACTTTCTTCATTAATTAATCAACATTTTTCTAAATTATTTGATATAGAGTGCATAATCTCTCCCCAAAAACCAGATTACTGGATGCGAGGCTTGTTTAACCCAGCCTAAACACTCAAGTAGTCAATGAGGATAATGATTATGAAGCCAATAGCGATTTTTAGTCCCGTTATTTTAGCACTGACTTTACTACCTACTGCTGCTTCTGCTAATCTCACCACTCCAAGCTATTTGTCATCTCTCAATCAGGAGCAATTCAATAAATTAGGAAGTTTTGAAATTGCTCAACGTCATGTAAGTACTCGATACGTGTCATCACGATTATATAACTCCAAAGGACAGATAATGGCTGTTGCTCGTGAATACTCTGGGAATCAAGTGAAGTGGGAGAGCATTAAAGTCGAACAATATAGAAATAACAATCAACTAATGAAGCTTAACCTAATTGGGAAAGTCCCAATCGGAGGAAAGTTAGTTAAAGATCCCAATATCCGGGTTGGACTTTATCTAAGGCGTGATAGAGCGGGAAATTTTAGATTTGTTCAATACGACTTTAGCGTTTGGGGTGGAAATTTCACTGGTAAGGTTAGACGTGAAGCAAGAAAAAAATTAAGAAGACTTCCAGAACATTTTCCTCGTTTCCAACAAGTTTTTAATAGTATAGTCGTCTAGTCAGGGACTTGCCCTACTAGAAGTAAAAACGCGAATACGTGTTGGATAATCTTGGTAAAAACGAGTGGAACGATTGATAATTGATAGCAATTTTATATTTTTGAAAAACTGTTTACGTTTTTGTCCATTCCAAGATTAATCCTACAATTTCCATAACTACAAAGGTTATCCAATACGTGTTTTGTTTAAATGCAACGGATTAGTTGAGTAGAAAGGTCGAATTTTTATCAATAAATGGTAAAATTCATGCTGATGCCTATGACTCTAATATTCAAGCTTAAGCAGTTAATTAATTAACATATTAATTATGCAATTGTTATGGAATAAGAGAGACAAATGCAATTAATTTAGTTGTCGGTTTTGATGATGTATTATTTGCATGAGAGTCATATTAGTTGGCTTCTAATCTTAGCTATTTAGCTATTCAAATACTAGAATTTTCAGGGTTCTACTTCAATCATTAAACAAAATTATGAATATCAATGATGAAGACTTAAAACAGCTTCTCGACAATATTCGTGGTGGTTTAGACCGAGAAAGCTTAGAGTGGCGACAGGCAATTAATCGACTATTAATTAAACTTCAGAATTCACCGGAATTGCTAACATCTTCTCACTTTCTTTATCTTGAAGCTTTAGACAAAACTTGGGAATATGTAATTGAGAATATCCACAAATTTGAACCAAAGCCAGAAATACCAATTTCAGAAAGTTTCATGAAATGGGTTAAAGGATATTTAGTCTGGCGAATCAGAGATTTATATCGACAAAAAGCATCGGAATTAAGTTTAGATACTGAGATAAATCCAGATTTAGAAAATCCTTTAACGTTGCTCGATATACTTTCTGAAAATGGATTTAATTCTCCTACAGTTAGTGGACTTGATGCTTATCTTGAAAACAAAAGACAAGAGAATATTGTCACTATTTTGCAAAATTTTGAGACTTATGTTTTAGAAGATCCTGAAATGCTTCTGCGAAACTGTCATCCTGGAAATCGTCCTGATTGTAACTGTCAGTTACTCAGCATAAAACGGCTTTTTACAGATCCACCAGAGAAGTTTACTAATATTGCACGAAAGCTAGGTATTAAATATCAAACTCTCAAATCTCATTGGGAACGAAGGTGTCTCCCACTCCTTCAACAAATCTTGAAAGATTTAGGTTATTCAAATAATGGAGAATCATGAACAGTAAAGAAGAACAATCTATACAAATTCCAATCGGTATTGAAGCTCATCGTTTTGCCGATAAATTTGCAGCCGAACAAATAAATATTGAAAAAAGTAAACAGGTTTATTTAAATACTTAGGCTGTTTATGCAGTTCACAGATATCTCAAGTGGCTAGGGGTTAAAACTGATTTAAATAAAAGTGACTGTTGGAATCCTATTCTGAGACATCGATGGAACATTGCCGATTTAGTAATTCCTAATATTGGAAAACTAGAATGTCGTCCTGTATTAGCCGGAGAAACTACAATATCTGTACCTCCGGAAGCAATTGAAGAGCGAATTGGTTTTTTAGTAGTTCAATTAAGTGAGGATTTAAGTCAAGCCCAGTTTTTAGAGTTTACAAAAACTAAAGTAACGGGATTTCTCGAAATTAAAACGTTGGATTCACTTGATGAATTCATTCATGTAATTTCACCACCACCAGTAAATTTAGGAAATTGGTTTGCAGCGATTTTTGATGAGGTTTGGCAACCTATTGATACACTATTCAATCCTCAAGAATTAGCTTTTAATCCGAGAGGTTTGGCTTTCAAGGGTTTTAAAAAAGACAATGGTGAAGAAAAAATTAGTAGTTCAGAAATAATTGAACGAGTTAAAGAGATTAATTTGGGACTATTAGCAAATTCTCAGCAACTAAATTTGGTAGTTAGCGTAAGGAAAGAAAAAAATCAAGAATTAGGATGTCTTTTTCAAATTTTTCCAATGAATATGGAAGAGTATTTACCTGTTGGTTTAAAACTAAAAGTAATTCTTGAAGCAGGTGAAGGAGAAGATAAAGTAGAAGCCGAAGAAACTAAAAAGAAACTAAGAATACGATTAACTGAACTGCCAGGTAAATTAATAACTGTTCAAGTACATATCGACAATGAATATGTAACTGAAAAATTCATTTTTTAGCTCGCATTTACATGAAAGGAGAAGATAATGAAAAAACAAGTAATTATAAACCTTAATTCTGGTAGTTTTGAACAAGGATTTAGTCAAGTCAGAATTAATATTTACTGGATAAATGAGAATGATGAAATTAATTCCGATAAAGTATATTGTCATTTCAATCAAGCTCCTGAACTACCAGAAAATTACGATAATTGGCTAAAAAAATATGAAGTATTATACAAGTATCAAAGAGGTTTTATCTCAGAAGAAGATGAAACTGATGAATTCGGCTCTGACGTTGAACGAATAGCTGGATTTACTACAGATATAGCTGAGTGCAACAAAGCTTTTGAATATTTACGAGAAAGCCTTAATCATTGGCTAAATCCTGTCAAAGAACAATTGGAGCAGGAACTTGATATTAACGATGAAGAAATAGATGTGGTTATCCACACACAAAATATTACTTCTCAAGCCACTAAAGAATTAGTGCAAAAACTACCTTGGCATTCGTGGGATTTCTTTAGTAAAGAAAACTTTACTGATGTTGCTTTATCATTCAGTGATTCAGGGGAGGTTAGCTTCGATTCTTCTAAAAGAATACCGCTATTACCAAGACCAAAAAGAGTAAAGATTTTATGTATTTTTGGAGCTAATACTTTAGGAGATAGTAAGGATGAGATTGATGTCGAAGCCGATAGACGATTTCTCCGAAAAATACCAGGAGCGTATTGTGTTTTTCTCAGACAACCATTACGTTCAGAATTAATCAAATTCATGGAACAAGAACGCTGGGATATTTTCTTCTTTTCAGGACATAGTGAAACACCTGAAAAAGATATTAACACTGGTTATCTGTATCTTAAACCGGAAGAAACAATTGATATTAGAGAAATAAAAGAAAAAATTCAAACAGCCATTCAAGAATACGAAGGAATGAAATTAGCTATTTTCAATTCCTGTAATGGTTTAGGATTAGCTCGTCAGTTATCAGATTTAGATATTGCTCAAATCATTATTTGGCGAGAACCTGTTCCCGATAAAATAGCGCAAGAATTTCTCAAATCTTTTCTTAATTCTTTTAGCACTACGGGTTTGTCTTTATATCGCTCTGTGCAGAAGGCTCGGCTCGAAGTACAAGAATACATAAGCAAAAACGATAATTTACCAAAACTCAGTTGGCTGCCAGTTATTCATCACAATTTAGCCAAAGAAAGCATTGCATGGGAACAACTACGGGGAGTCCAAGATAGATTTATACATCAAGAAGAAACTCCCCGTGAAAGCTTACTTGGTAAAATAAAGTTTTGGATTAGAGGTATTCTTGATAAGTCCTTAAAAAAAACTCCTCGTGAAAGCTTGCTTGATAAGGTAGAAGAGTTTTGGATTAGAGGTGTTCTTGATAAGTCCTTGCATATCAAAGAAACAATTGAATTAGGTCTTAGCGAATACTTTGATGCGGTAAACAATTCAAGTATACAAGGAGAAAATTCTAATCACAAAAACCGAGATTTACCTGAAGGAACTAGAGCAATAGACGTGTTTGGCGAGCTTGAAAACAAAAGAACAATGTTGATTCTTGGTGAAGCAGGTTCGGGTAAAACTATAGCACTTCTAGAAATTGCTCGTGAATTAATTAGTGATGCTCTTCAAGATACAAGCCTACCAATTCCTGTAGTCCTTAATCTTTCAAGTTGGGCTGGTGAGAAACAACAAAAACCTTTAGCTGATTGGTTGGTTCAGGAACTAAATAGAATTTATCAGTTTACTGAAAAGCAGTGTAAAGCTTGGGTTAAAAATCAGCAGTTACTGCTTCTTTTAGATGGCTTAGATGAAGTAAAAAAAATAAAAAGAGAGGCTTGTATTATAGCAATTAATCAGTTTCTTCGAGAGTATGAAAGAACTGAAATGGTAGTTTGTTGTCGAATTAAAGATTACAACAATGTTTCGGAAAAACTTCAATTCCAAAGTGCGGTTTTTTATAAGCCGCTGACAGAAGAGCAAATCGACCGCTATTTTCATGATGCAGAGGAAGAATTATCCGCAGTTGATAAATTGAGAAAAAATGAGGAAGCAATACAAGAATTATTAAAAAGTCCTCTTATTGTAAATATAGTTACTGTTGCTTACAAAAATAAAGACGAAGAGGAATTATCACACAAAAACTCATTGGAAGAACGCCGGTATCATTTATATGATACTTATATTCGCACAAGACTGGAAGAGAAAGAAGAGCAATCTAATTCTGAACCTAGCAAACTCAAATACTCAAAGGAGCAATCACTTAAATGGCTAAGTTGGTTGGCTCAAAAAATGAACCAAAAATCTCAAAAAATCCTATTAATTGAGCAAATACAGCCCCACTGGTTAGAAGCAGTTACTCAAAAATGGATGTATGTTATTAGCTTTAGATTGATTCTTGGGCTAATAGTCGGTCTAGTTACTGTTTTACACTTTGGCACGCAGGTTACGGATAATTTAGCAGACCAGTTATCCTTAGTGATTCCTTCAATAATTGCAGCTTTAGCATCATCTCTAAGTTCCCTAGTACTATTTAGTTTTATGCCTAGAATTATATTCAAGTTTATCCCAAGGCGTATATCTAGGCGTATATCTAGATACATATATAGGTTTATCCCAGGAGTTATATCTGGGCTAATATATGTAATTATTGCTGCACCAATGGTCTACGCAATTGTGGAAAAACATTTAGAAACAGACAAATGGAGACAAATTCTTTCTCCTTTAATGATTGATGGAGTTGCTATGGGTATAATTCTAAGCTTAATATACCAAAATAAAATAGACCAAAAAATTGGGATTATTGATGATTTTAAGAGTGACAAGAAAAAAGCCATAAAGTATTCGCTAATTGGATTAATTTGTGGGGCAATTTATGTACTTGTACGTCTGTTTTGCTCCAACAGGTATGACCTCAGTAACCCAAAGCACTTGCGTGATATCTTAATTGAGTTACTAATATTTACAATACTTCCTGGACTTATTGGTTTAATAGATAAAGGAGAAAACCTAGAACAAGGGATAAAACCTAATCATGGTATTTGGAGATCCGCTAAGAATGCTGCTCTTTTCTTTGCAATCTTTTTTCCCGTAGGAATATTTTGTAGCTTGAATTACGCAAAAGGAGAAATTCATGAAGTAATCAGCATAGCATTAGCAATTGGTTTACTAGCTGCGCTAGCGGGTGGAAAAGGTCCGGTTTTTGCTGGATTCGTTTTAATTCAACACTTTACTTTACGCATGATTCTCTGGTTGCAAGGCTTTACCCCCTGGAACTATGCTCGCTTCCTTGACTACGCTACAGCATGCATCTTTTTAAGAAAAGTTGGTGGTGGTTATATCTTTCTTCATCAAGAATTGCGGGAACATTTTGCTCAGATACCTACAGAGAGAGATTCTCATTGAGAATTTAACTCCGAGTTCACCTGCCAAAGTCTTTTTTTCTTCCAATCTAGGTTGCATAATCTTTCAAGATTATGGCGTTTTGTTATTAGTGGAATAGTTTCATAATTCGCTGATACCTGTATTTAGAGAAAACACGATTATTTAAGGAGGTAAAAGGCAAAATGGACATATGCTATGTTTATAAGATTCGCCAGCTATGCATTAACCATCCAGAAGGTATGTCTCCCCAGCGTTTTTGCAGACGATACTTTGGTTATGAAGCTAAAAACGAATTCGGTCAACCGCGATTCACTGAAATGGAAATCCAAGAAATCGAAAAACAACGCGGCTACAGACAACAGGCTATCAACTTATTGTCTGAAATTTTAAAAGTAAAAACAAACACTATACAACGCTGGGGACACTCATTGAATTTTGAAAATATCCCAGAAGATAAACAAGCCAGTTATCAAGCATATTTATATTATGTAGATTCAATCAGAATAATAACAGCAAGCTTACAAAATTTAAATCGGGAATCTTTGTTGAAAATAATACGGGAATTACAAGCGAGATAAATCAGCTTTATCTATAGGAATCTTTATTGAAATCTAGGGTGACTTAAAAGGTTAAATAAAAAATACAGATTCTCCAGCATTGCAAGAAAGCTTTTTAGGTACAAATTAATCTCAACATTAATAACAAAAAAATCGGTTGTTAATGTTGATTTTTCTCATGCTTGAATTTAATTTTATCAAGACTTATACCAAATATTTACAGGACTTACGCAATTGTCATAATACTCGGGTGGTGCGTGACACTACAACCATGATTATTACGTTAAAAACTCAATCAAGTGTCACAGCACCCTACAGCCAAAATGTGCCAGTTGCGTAAGTCCTAATTTATAAAGATGCGCTTAATTTAGTCCACGCAGGTGGGCTTCCTAAGTGTAGCTCCAGCCTTTTAGGCTGAGAGCGATTTAGCGCAGCCTCATACAGAATTGGTATTACGCAATTGTCACAAGATCTTTGTTGGTGCGTGACACGAAAAGCTGAATTCTTCGTTTACAATCGATCGAAGTGTCACAGGGTTCCCATTAAAAATTTTTAATGGGTTCCCGTCACAGCACCCTACGAGTAAAATATGCCAGTTGCGTAAGTCCTATTTATATTAAATTGTTACTCTAATTAGAATAAAAAATTATAATCTATATTAATATTATTTATTTTTTAGAAGCTAGATTATCCAAGAAAATAAATAGTGTAATCAATACACAAAAACCTTGAAATAATAAAAACAACTTCCTAATATCTAATTATAGAAATGATTTTTTGTTCTCAAAACTCTATTTTTGATAGTATCAATTGTTTGTTATCTTGACTTTTTTATAGTTAAGATACAAGCATTTAATATTCAAAAAGCAAGTAATACAGAAATACAAATCACTCTAGTTTTTCTCTATTATTTGAGGAGTGAATCAATGATTTAAATTCCACACCTTAGCAAGTAATTGTTAGGTTGTCTAACAAAGACAAGATATCTGCATAAAAGTTTGAGTTTTCAGGCAAGAAAAGTATAGAAGGCTTAAGTGACTAGTCGATAGAGCTTCAAAAAAACCGCTTCCCAAGTGGAGCTAGCTGTTCAATTGTCATACGAGTGAAGCGGTTTTCTAAACAAAAATCACCTTTTAGGAGCATTAAAACACATGGCTACTGAATACTACTACGGAACAGAAGGTAACGATTACTATAACCATTTAAATTCCAATGATTTATTCGCATATGGTTATGGTGGCCATGACGAAATCTGGGGAGATAGTGGCTACGATTATATCAGTGGAGGTGATGGCTATGACTCCCTATACGGTTGGACAGGTAACGACACTTTAATGGGAATGGGTGGTGACGACTACCTATCTGGAGGAGATGGTAACGACCGCCTTGATGGTTATGCAACCGAAGGCATGGAATATGACACCTTATCTGGTGGTGCTGGTTATGATACTTTTGTTCTAGGAGGCTCGTGGGGTGTTTCCTACCAAGGGTTAGGCTACGCCACGATTACAGATTGGGATTGGCAATCGGATTATATTGAAACCATTGGCGACGCAAGTCAATACTCTCTAGGTTATTCAGACTGGAGTGGTAGTTCTGCTCTAGATACCGAAATTTATTTTGGAAGTGAGTTGATTGGTATCGTTGAAGATACTACTGATGTAGACTTTGCACGAGACTTCTCTTTCGTTTAGGAAGTAATTGTGTTTGAGTAAAGCATCCAAGGACTTTTAGAGAATCAAGCCGTAGCTTCCGCTATGGCTTAATTCCCTGAAAGTCAACTAGTAAGTTGCAATTAGACCGATACCTAGAAAATAGACGACACCTGTTTTGACATGCATTATTTTACCATTATGTCAATGCGTAATATCATGTCCGGCTAATTACTTACTATATAACCCGATTAAAAAGATGGCGGTTATTATCTACTAATTCTTTTACTCATTACTCATTACTCATTACTTATTACTCAGATCAAATATGATAACTGTTTAATAATTAACTTAAGTTGACTTTTCTCTATATCCTCCAGCGTAAGTGATAACGCACATCTGTCTGTAGGTACTGTGAATCCCGAAAGCAACACCCGATACTTTAAAATCTGGATTAAACATGTTTATTCGATGGCCGCGATCGGGAACTCCATCATCGATAATGAGCTGCATGACAATATCCCTTGCCGTGTGGGAACCATAGCTGATATTTTCGCCAGCAGTAACTTGCCATTTTCCGTAGCGACTTAAACGTTTAAAAGGGTCGCTACCATCGCTACCGTTGTGACCGACGATACCTTTAGGACCTTGGTCTTTGACATGATCCCTAGCAGCAAAAGACATTCCCTTTGAAGCAGTCAAAGGAGGTACGGGAGAAACAGTTTTTAGATAACGAATAGCTTCATCAACTGCGGGAACACCTTCTTGAGTTATTAAATAAACATTTTTAGAGATTTTGACTCGTTTACCTTCAAAGCGTTTTCTATAGTCTTCCAATATAGCAGCATAAGCTTTAGGATTTGTCCGAGCCTGATTCATTTCGGCAATTACTCGTTGTTCTAAAGGCGAGAGATCGTTATCTCGCGTCAAAGATTCGGTAGTTTTTAAAGGAGTTTCCGACACTGGAGATATTGGTTCAATAATTTCCACATAAGAACATCCAGCAAGTAGGCTAAAAGGAGCAAATACCCAATACAGTATCCGACGCATCAAAAACCTCATAAACTGGGGGAGCGAAGTGTAAATATATATATAGATTCACGATGTTAACATCAGTTTCCCGATTGCGGAGGGGAAAAATTTCTCAGAATATATAATTGTTTTTTATACTACAATACATTTGTTTCAAAACCCTTATAGTAGTGAATTTAGGTCTATAAATCAAGGGTAATAAATTTTTTAAATGTAATTTAAATTACCACATTTTCATCAATCTGTAGTCAATAATATATTTAATACAATCAAGAAAATATCCTAGAATAATGTTTGTTTCTGAGAAAATAGTATTCATTCAATTGCAAAAAACTGGGTGTACCCATATCGCAAAACTGTTATCAAATCTACTTGAAGGACGACACATAGGGAAACACAATCGAGCAACACCGGAACTTTTCACGAATCAACGCTCATTTCTGGGTTCAATTCGAGATCCTTGGGAATGGTATGTATCATTGTGGGCTTACGGTTGTGACAAAAAAGGAAGGATTTATCAACGTGTGACAAAAAGAAAAGGTGATTTAAGGGGACGAGAATGGTCTAATAATCCATTAGATGCAGCTTATTCGCTCTTGAACGACTTCTCCAGAAATACCGATAGATGGAAGCGTAGTTACTCAGATGTTAATGATGCGTCTGGCTTTCGAGATTGGCTTTATATGATACACGACAAAAGCTATTGGAATGATTTCGGGGAGGGATATGGTTCGTGTCCAACAACTAAATTTGCTGGTTTGCTAACGTATCGTTATCTCAAACTTTTCTGCCGAGACAATTTCAATCATATATTATCCTTTAGCGATTTAAAAGAATTTGAAAAATCTAATTGCTATATAGATCATTTTATTCGTAATGAAAACTTGGAAGAGGATTTGGTTAGAGCCTTAAATCTGTGCGGAATCAATATTTCTGAGACTCAAAAAAATACAATATACTATTCTAGTAAAACGAATACTTCCTCTAAAAAAAATAAGATCTCATACTACTACGACAATGAGATGATAAATCTAGTAAATGATAGAGAAAGATTTATAATTGATAAATTCGTTTATACTTCACCAACTGCATAATTGTAATTTATACTCAAAAGAGACTAATACAAAATAGTTATATATTATGAATTAGTATAAATATTATTTACTAATAAGCCCGGTTTTTTGACAAAATCGGGCTTATTTAATTATCATTAATCGTTTAAGAATTCTAAATTATAAATTACGAGCTACTAACTACAAATTCTTCTACCTTAGAAAGAAACTCATGTTCTAAATAAGGTTTAGTTAAATAAGCGTTTGCCCCTAATGCTTCTGCAAGCTGGCGATGTTTTTCCGCGCTACGAGAAGTAAGAACGACTACGGGCATCTTAGCTAAATTTGTACTTTGGCGTATATTGCTTAACAATTCAAAACCATTCATCCGAGGCATTTCTAAATCGGAAATTACTAAATCAACTTCAGGATGATGCTGCAATTTTTCTAAAGCTTCTACACCATTTTGGGCTTGTACTACCTGATAGCCATATTTTTGTAAAGTTAATGAAATCGTTTGTCGCAAACTAATTGCATCATCTACAACTAAGACTAATTTTGAAGATTTGGCCACTGATGATTTGGCTTGATTACCTGAAGTAACTTGAGGATTATTTGTAGATTTAGAAGCAGCAATTAGCGCTTTAGATGTGATAATTTCTCCCGACATTTGCAAAGCTTTTTTATTTAAAGAAGCTGCTGACGGTAGTGCCATATAATCAATTGATGCTTGCATTTCGCCAATGGATGGCAACAAAGTACCATCAATTACTAGAATTAAATTACCATTAGCTAAACTGCTACAACCGTAAACATATTTTGGTGGAGCAATTGCTTGACCTAAAGGCCTAACTACCAATTCTTGTTCGCCTATTATTTGGTCGATTTCTAAACCTAAAGTTTGGTCGTTGCTGCGTAGTAAAAGTATCGGATTTAAGGTTTTATCCGTATTACCGATAGCAGATTGATTATGTAAAGTATTTTCACTTTTCAATGAGCGATGATATTGCATTAAATCTGAAAGATTGAGCAGATTTACCATGCTTTCTTCTTTACCCGTATTCCAGTAAAGAACTTTTTTATTCTCAAAGTGTTTAATTTGCTCGGGAGACGGAAGCAATATTTTCGCAATGCTATCTAGTAGCAGTGCGTAAGCAGCACCCCCGGTTTGAACAATCATTAATTTTTCAGTAGTCATAGAAAAAGGAATTTTTAGTACAAATGTTGTTCCTTGCTGGGGTTGTGAGTAAACTGCAATAGAACCATTGAGTGCTTGCAATTGAGCGCGTACAATATCTAATCCAATACCCCGCCCGGAAATATCACTTACTTTACCAGCAGTCGAAAATCCTGGTGCAAATAAACAATCTAATAATTCTTCTTGCATCAAGCCCGAATCGTGGCGAGCAAATTCTCTATCTTGAGGTAAAAGTCCTAATTCAATTGCCTTGGTACGAATTTTCTCGAAATTCAACCCTCCACCATCATCTCGTACTTCGATGACAGTCTGACTTCCTCGGTTGTAAGCAAAAATTTCGATTAAACCTTGTTCTGATTTACCGCAGGAGCGACGAACTTCGGGTGATTCAATACCATGATCGTAGGAGTTACGCACTAAGTGTAATAATGGATCGTAAAGTTTCTCAGCAATTGCTTTGTCTACCAAAACTCCCCCTCCACTCAGCCGTAATTCTACATTTTTACCGTGAATGTTGGTGAGATTTTGCACCATCTGAGGGAAACGATTAAGAATATTACTCAGAGGTGACATTCTTGCTTCGACTAAATTATCAATAATGCCAAGTGCTAACCGTTGTTTTTTATCGTGAACTTGAGTAGATTGCTGAATAATTAAATCTGCTGATTCTAAAGTTTCCTGTAATTGAACTGCTTCTTCGGTAGCTTCATGTAAGCCTAAATGAAACTCCGTGTATTCATCCATTTCTAATGAATCAAAGTCTACAGAACCAACATTCAAGGTATTTCGTGATACTACCTTTTGAGACTGTAGACGTAATTCCTGTAATTGTTCTAAAGTTTGTTGATGTTTTTGAAGTTTTCCGAATAATTGCTTAATTGTTTTTTTTAGTTGTTCATCTTGAGAAGTCCGACGCTTTTGATAAATTAGCAATTCTCCTGCTAAGTAATTTAGACGTTGTAAACTTTCTACATCTACACGTACAAAAGAAGGTAGTTTAGAATTTCTAGCGTTAGTAGATGGTTTTTTGTCTATTTGGTTATCTATTTGGTTTTCTATTTGTTTATCTACTTGATTCTCTACTTGATTCTCTGCTGGTTTATCTATTTGTGTAACAGAATTAGTAGAAAATTGGAGAACTGTTTCTGAAGAATCTACTTCTAAATCATTGTTTATATGTTTTGATTCAGATATAGAAATTACATTATCTACATCATTATAGGATTGAAGTTCTGTTGTTGCGCTTTCAATAATATGATCGTCTGGAGTAGAATCTACTTCTTCTCCCCAGATTGCTTCAACCATATTTTCTACTGGACTTGGAGCAATTTCGGGAGTAGATGTTTTCTTGATTTCTAATAATTTTTCTAATTTGGGGGTATCAAGCCAATTTTTTTCGTCCGCAGTCACAGGAGAATATTGTTTATATTGTTTTGCAATGTCGGAAAGTTGAATTTGTAAATTTTCAATTACTGAGATATTACATAGTTTTTTTTGAGAACACTTAAATTTGGCTACAGCTAAAAGTACGGTTAAAATACCTCCGAGACGATAAAAACAAAGACTAGGGCTATCCGATTCATCTTGCACGAATTCGATAAATTCCTGGAGCCAATTATCTACGTATTCAACCGAATTTTCGAGATTATTCTTAGGGATAAGTAAGTGTAAGCCAAGATTATATAAGGGAATATCTAATTCATGATTAAACCAGCCCAAGATATACCGAATTAGTTTTAAATGGAATTTGACGGAATTTGGCTTGAGAGGTTCATTCTCGGCATTACCAATTGTAAGAAACTCGTATAATTTTTCTATTTCACTATTTAAAGATGTAGAAACCGATTCGATTCCTAATGATTCATTTGTTGTAG
The DNA here is from genome assembly GCA_050042755.1 of Rivularia sp. (in: cyanobacteria). Classification (GTDB taxonomy): domain Bacteria; phylum Cyanobacteriota; class Cyanobacteriia; order Cyanobacteriales; family Nostocaceae; genus Rivularia. Next base: position 5,804 of record JBHJJJ010000115.1, on the reverse strand, counting down.
TTACTGATAAATCTTCTCTTACATTTGATTGTAATACATTCATTTCTAGATCTTCATCCAGACAATCAGTTACTACAGGCTGCGAAAAAGCAAGTAAAGCTTTTGATGGTTCTCCACCACGTTCGCGATCGCCAGCTAAAACTGCTTGGCGTGCTTGCTGTAAGTCTTGATTAGCTATTTGAGCTATTTCCAAAGCTTGAGAAGAATTAGCATTTAATGCAGCGAGGATAGCTTGAGTTATTTCACCAAATCCAGGTAAATTTAAAGACTCAGATAGTCCCGTAAATACTTCAGCTTGGGTGCGTAAAAAATCAGCAACTTCGGCAGTTTCGGGAGGATTTTTGAGTAATTCTTCAATACTATCTATACGTTGAGTTACGCCTGTTTCAAAAATCGATAATACGATATCAAAACCTAATTCCTCGGAAGTTGGAATATGAGCCTCAGCACCGAATGCATCACCAAGTTTTTCCTGTAATTGTGCAAATACCGAAGCAGCTCGCTGCATCAGTTCATCATCATCAATTTTAGTTCCAGTTATTTCCGATGTTAAGCATAATTGTAAACACTCAAAAGCTTGTATTAGTAAAGAATGTAGTTGAGAATCAATTTCTACATCAGGATTATATAAAGCCTTAAAAACATCTTCTAAGGAATGAGCTATTTTATTAATTGATTCTAATTCAACGTTAGCAGCTCCACCTTTAAGGGTATGAGTAGCTCGCATTAAATTATGCACTTTATTGGGACTTCTATCTTCAACTAATCCGAAAAGTTCCTCTTCGATAGTTTGCAGTAATTCTGGAGCTTCACTAAGAAAATAGATATATCCTTGTTCGCGGATGGAAGAATCAGTAATCATGATTTCAATTTTGGATTTTAGATTTTGGATTTTAGCGTTGCTAAATATGAATCTGTATTTATCAGCATCACTTGACAAAGATTTTTTGAACTTTAGGCTAATTCATAAATTCAATCAGCAACGCTGGATTTTAAGTTTTAGACTTTGGATGCTGGGATTTAATACGTAAAGTTTTAATTGATGCAACAGTCATCGCTAAAATCTCATTAGTTTCCGACATCAAATTTGTTAATCTTTGTTGTGGTAATAAACCTGACTCAACAATGAGTTCCATCCAGTAAAGGCTTTCATCTGCCTCTTCTTCAACCAAACTTAGTTTGGCAATAATATCGGCAGTTGATTTAGCCCGACAAGCTGAGCGATAATTAGCACCGACAGAAGTTGCCGAACGAATTAACTGTTTGCTAATAATAGTCGCAGTTATATTTCTTGGAAGTGCTTCTAGCGCTTCTATTAAAGGGATTACTCGCAACGCTAACTGCCTTTGTTCTCCCTTTAAATTCCGCCTCATTCATAATCCAAAATCCAAAATCTAAAATCTAAAATTTAGTTGACTTTAAACTGACTTACACTTGCTAATAATTCCTGTGCCATTTCAGATAACTGTTGGAAGACTGCGGCAATAGTATTAGCTTCAGTGGAAGTTTTTTGGGAAATTTGGGCTACATCTTTCATGGATGCTGTGGCTGATACCGATTGCAACATTTGAGTTTGGGTTGCATCGCTGATTCTCTGGAGTAATTCACTGATTTCAGCGGTTGCATCAACTATATCGTTGAGATTCTGTCTGGTTTCATTCACCAGATTTGTACCTTCTACTACTTGCTGAATACCTGTTTCCATTGCTACTGCAACTTCGCCGGTTTCTTCTTGGATTTCTTGGACTAGTTTTTCAATTTCAATGGTTGCTGCTGCTGACTGACGAGATAAGGAACGTACTTCATCTGCTACTACTGCAAAGCCTTTACCGTATTCACCAGCACGGGTAGCTTCAATTGCGGCGTTTAGTGCCAGTACGTTGGTTTGAGTCGCAAAGTTGCTAATCAAATTTACCACCTTGGAAATCTTCTGGGAGGATTCACTGAGGCGCTTAATTTTTTTACTAGTTTGAGCAACAGTTTCCCGAATTGCTTGAATGGCTTCTACAGTCATATTCATTGCTGTATCGCCGGAATCTACGGTTTGATTCGCTTTTTGGACTGCAGCTTGCACTGATTCGGCGTTTGCTACCACGTCTTGGGTGGAATCAACCATTTGTTGAATCTCGGTTAGAGCGCCGCTGATTTCTCTTGACTGTTGTTGTGCTAAATTTGTCAATCCAGTCAGCGACATATTACTGTTACCGGAAGTCTCTGCTACTTGTTGGGCGGCTGCTTGTACTTGGAGAACGATTTGCCGCAATGCTTGTAAGGTGCCATTGTAAGCGTCGGCGATGGTACCTAGTTCGTCTTCGGTAATTGGCGCACGTACTGTCAAATCGCCGTTTAAAGCAGGCCTAACTGCTGATAAGAGCTTCATAGCTCCTTTTTGCAAATATTCTCTGGCTTCCTTTTCTCGTGCTGCAGCTTCTGCAACTTGTGAAGACTGTGCCTGTAATTGTTGGAGGAATTCAACTTGTTGTAGCGCTACACTTAATTGATTTGCAATTTTTGTCAATAGGTTAACTTCAACCTCTTCCCATTCGCGGGGGCCGTCATTTTGATAAGCTGCGAGCATTCCCCAGAGTTTTTTCCCTTGATAAATTGGGACAATAGCATAAGCTTTACATTGATATTGCTCTAGCACCCGCAGGTAACACTCGTTAAATCCTCTGGCGTATATATCAGAAACGACATAAGATTGGTTGTCGTCAATGTTGTTACTAGCTAAAGAACTCTGTAAATAAGGATCTGTAGTTTTTTTTGCTATTTCGCCGCTTTGGAACAAAGTTCGCATTTTACTACAGCTATTTACACTTTCTTCTAAACGTCGAATTTGATGTTGTCTTTCTACTAAAGGAAGCCAGCCAGGAGCTACAGATTCCGAGACAAACTCCCCACTATATTCAGAGTTGAGGCGATATACTGCGACTCGATCGGTATTTAGGAGTGCCCGCATCTCTTGAGTAGTAGTTAAAAAGATACTCTCCATTTCCAGAGATTGCCTGATTTTATCAATCACTTTGGCTAAAGCGGCTTCTTGTTTTGCAGCTTGTACCATTTTTAGAGACTGCTGCTGATATTTATCTAATGTTTGTACTTGTTGCATCGCTACTGCGAGCAGCACGGCAATCTGTTCCATGGCGCTGACTTCAAATTCTTCCCAGTGGCGGGTTCCAGAATGTTGATAGTTAGCTAACAATCCCCAAAGTTTGTCACCGTGAAAAATGGGAACGGTAAGATAAGCTTTGGCTTCAAATTGCTCTAATAAATCCATGTAGCAAGGAGGAAACCCTGCCTTTTCCACATCATCAATAACGAAACTAGTTTTTTGTTTGTAACGACCACCTTGACTATCTTGCATATAGGTGTCCTTCTCCTTGTAAACTGATGCAATGCTGCGAATTGAGTCGCAATGACCGTTCTCTTTCAATAAAGCTTCATCAATTTCTTTGTCTATAAAAGGTTTCCAGTTTTTACCGATGGATTCTGCAATAAAATCGCCGCTCCAATCTTCATTAAAACGATAAATAGCGGTGTGGTCACTTTGCAACAAGCGACGGACTTCGTAAACCGTTGTTTGGAGAATTGTATTGAATTGGGAGGAGTTAATAGCTTGTTGTGCAAGCCCCTGTCCAATTTTACGAGTCAGGTTGATCAAGCTTTGCTGACGTTCTGCTGTCTTTGCTAATTGTGATTTTTGCTCTTCGCTTTGCTGTAGGAATTCTGCCTGAGATACGGCTACGCCCAAGTTAATCCCTATTTGGCGCAGCAATTTAATTTGCTCTTCTTGCCATTCATAGGCACCACTATTTTGATAAGCACCTAGCAAACCCCAAAGTTTTTGTCCTGCGAATAATGGAACGATCGCATAAGCTCTAACTTGGAACTGTTCCAACATCTCTATATGACAGGGCGCGTGATTCATCCTATAGATATCATTCACTACAAAAGTTTCGTGCTGGCGATAACGCCCTCCTTGAGTTTCTTGTAAATGAGTATCTTCCCAGACAGTTGTGATACCGGGGCCAACTAGCGGTACCCAACCATTGGCAACAGATTCAGCAATATATTCGCCACTCCAATCAGTATGAAAACGGTAAATTGCTATACGATCACATTCAATTAATTCACGGACATCCTGTGTAGTAGTACGGAAAAGCTTCTCTAAACTGGAAGCTAGTTGAATCTTATCAATAACTTTGGTTATCGATTTAAATTCTTGTGCTTGCTGTTCGAGTTTTCTTTGTAATTGAAAGCTTTGCAGCTTGTGAGAAATTTCAGTGCTGACTTGAGACAACAGGCTAATTTCAGATTCTTCCCACTGACGCGCCGTTGTACAATTATGTATCCCTAGCAATCCCCAGATTTCACCTGCAATTACAATGGGAATGCTTAAACTAGCACTAACTTGAAATTTTTCTAAAATTTGGGCTTTGTAAGCCGTAAGTTCAACTTCCTTAATATCCTCGATACTGACAGATTCTAAATATTCTTCTCTAGTATCTAATCCAAAAATCATAGTCGGGAGAATTTCACCCATTGTAGGTGTCCAACCCTTAGCCATTGATTCTCCTACAACAACACCAGATGATGAATTTTTAAAGCGATAAATAAAGACTCTATCACCTTGAATTTTCTCTCTGACTGCTGCGGTTGTAACTTCTATCAATTCTTCCAACTCTTTGACTCGGCGAATTTGATTGACAATTGCCGATAATTGCATTCGCCAATTTTTAAATTGTTGCTCAATATTTTTTGACTCAGAGATTGGTTGATTTAATTGGCTGAGTTTATCGGATTTTTCAATATTAGTGAGATGATGTCCATTTCCTGTATTTTCCTGATACGCGCTAGTCATTACTGAACCTCAAAGTATTTAATATTACAGTCAATATAATTGTTATGGCTAAAACTAATAATTACTTAAATTTAGTTATGAATTGACCATAAAGGAGATTGAAGAATTGCATTGGCATCTAAATTGATAATCATTTCTTCTGAAGAATTAATAAAATATCCTTGTAAAAAAGGAGCCACTTCTTGAGAAACTAATTCTGGTGATGGTGGCTTCATTTGTGTTAAATTAAATTCTTCAATATCCATAATCTGCCGGACCAAAAATCCCAAAGACTTACCTTCTTTCTCAACTATAATTGCCATCATTTTTGAGACAAAACTACTACCATATGAATAGGGTAAGTAGCCTAGCATTTCTTCTAAATCAATTAACCAAAGCATTTCACCGCGCCAATTATAGATACCAAATACACAGCTTGGCATCTGAGGGACGCAGCAGACTTCATTTAAAGATACAGGTAAAATTTCTGTCACATTTTGCAAAGGAATAATTGCTGTATCTTTAACACCCAAGTTAAAGCTTAAAAACTTTTCTGAACTATCCAAGATGATTGTTCCTTATAGGTAATTATTCACATTATTGATATATCAAAGAAATACTAATAGCTATTTCTTCAATTTTTGTAGTACTCCTTCCAATTCTTCCTTTTGTACTGGCTTTGAAAGATAAGCATCGGCTCCTAACATATCACCCCACATCTTATCCACATCGCTATTTTTTGTAGAACAGAAAACTACTGGTATCGTGCTGGTATTAGGATTATCTTTCAGTTCTCGACTAATTTCAAATCCGCTTTTACCAGGTAAAATTACGTCAAGAAATATGAGATCGGGCTTATTTTCAGTGATTTTTTCTTGAGCTTCTTCACTACTTGTTGCTCCCATGACACTATAGCCTGCTTGCTTTAAATAACTGCTAATGACCTGCATATCAGTTTTACCGT
>JBHJJJ010000114.1:0-15513 GCA_050042755.1 Rivularia sp. (in: cyanobacteria) | reverse complement strand
TGGGAAATTTCTAATTTTCTGAGGACTTTTTAAACTTTAATAAATTTTGCCTCAGTTTTGCTTTTATTTTGACTAAATCATCAAAAATCTAATTTATTTTTTGGGCTTGAATGGAGAGATAAGGAGGGGGAGGGGGAGATGGGGAGATGGGGAGATGGGGAGATGGGGAGATGGGGAGACAAGGAGAAATTTAAACTACTAACTAATAACTACTATCTACTAACTCATAACTCCTCACTTCTAACTCATAACTACTCACTACTAACTCCTAAATCCCAACTCTTTTCTCACTTTCTTTTAGATGTATAAACAAATATTGACTAAAAAATACAATTATGCCAACAATACCATCAATATCTAAGTAATTGGTGGTAATAAATTTACAAAAATTATCGTTCGGGACTTAAGGGTAGATAAATTTTGTCAAGGGTGCTCGTCATGTAGATTCAACCTATTACACTTAGACGAATGGCAACAAGCTACACCATGATTACGTCTTTGGAAGTTACATCTCAAAATAGTCTATTTAGACATAGTAATAAAAATTAGTTAATTGCAAATATGACAATTCAAACTGATAAACCGAAAAGTAAATCTATTTCACCTTGGGCTTACGTTCCCAGCCTTTATTTTGCTGAAGGCATGCCGTACACAGTTGTAAATATTATTTTTGGAATAGCAGCTAAAAATTTAGGTATAAGCAACTCAGAAATAACTAAGTGGACAAACATAGTTGCTTTACCTTGGGTAATTAAAATGTTTTGGAGTCCTATCGTTGATACATACCTAACTAAACGAAAATGGATGATAATTACCCAGTTTATAATGTTTTGTTTGCTAGCTTTATTAGCATTTTCTTTCCAACTAAATAATTTTTTCCTTATCTCTGTAATTATATTAGGAGTAATAGCAACTGTATCAGCAACTTTCGATATTGCTACAGATGGTTATTATATGCAGGCTTTAAATCCAGATCAACAAGCTAAATTCGTTGGAATTAGGTCACTTGCTTATAGACTTGCGATACTTTTTGGTTTAGGAATACTAGTAGTTTTAGCAGGTAAATTAACTCAGAATTTTGAAATATCTATATCATTAAGTTGGACTATAACTATTGGAATATTAGCAGTATTATCTGCTATATTATTTATTTTTCATAGTTTATTCCTACCAGTCCCAAATACAGAATCAGAATATAATCAAGCTTCTAGACCTAATAATGCCGCTTTTGTGGAAGTAATCAGGTCATTTTTTAGTAAAAGAAGAGTAGCTGCAATTATAGCTTTTATTCTGCTTTATAGGTTGGGTGAAGCAATGCTTGAAGCTGTAGCTAAACTATTTGTAATTGACGCATTAGAAGCTTCTGAATTAGCAAGGATACAAGCACAAGGAGGGGTTATAGCAAGTGAAGCTGAAAAATTAGCAACAGCTTTTGCAACAGAACAAGTAGGATTTATCTTTGGAACTTTCGGTTTAATAGGGGTTAGTTTGGGAGGAATATTAGGAGGCTTTTTAATTTCTAAATATGGCTTAAAAAAGTGTTTGCTACCGATGGCTTTAGTATTAAATATACCTAATATGTTTTATGTATATATGGCTTCTGTTAAGCCACAACTTGAATTATTTTATACTTTAATTACTATAGAGCAATTTGGATATGGTTTAGGTTTCACGGCTTTTACAGTTTATTTAATGTATATATGTAAAGGAGAATATAAAACTTCTCATTTTGCAATATCAACTGGTTTAATGGCTTTAGGCATGAAGCTACCTGGAGCAGTTAGTGGAACGATTCAAACAGCATTAGGATATCAGTTATTTTTTGTTTTGGTTGTTTTACTTGCAATTCCTGGAATTTTGACTATCTTTATTATTCCTTTAGATGAAGATAAAGAGATTGAAGCTAGTTAGACATTAAGTAACTTTTCTATACTTGTTCGTAGTTGAGCTATAGAGCTAACTAATGCGCTAAAGCGCAACTACGAACCTTTTTATTCAAAATTTTATGGCTTACGTTTTAGGAATTGATGGTGGCGGAAGCAAAACTGTCTGCGTTTTAATGAATGAAAAACGTGAAATTTTAGGAAGAGGTGAAGCTGGTTCTTCAAATTATCAAAGTGTAGGAATCGAAGCTGCAAAATATTCGATAGAATCTGCTATTAATCAAGCAATAATTATAAGAGATAATATTAATATAGATGCAATTTGTTTGGGTTTAGCTGGTGTCGGGCGTGCTAAAGATATTGAAATAGTAAAAAATATAATTAAAGACATACCGATAATTTGCAATATAAAACCACAAAATATCATTATTTCTCATGATGCATTAATTGCATTAGTGGGAGGAATTGGTAATGATGTGGGAATTGTAGTGGCAGCGGGTACGGGTTCAATTATTTTTGGTAGAAATCATCGAGGAGAAACTAAAAGAGTCGGTGGTTGGGGATATCTTTTAGGTGATGAAGGAAGTGCTTATAAAATTGCTATTACGGGAATGCATATGGCTTTACTGTCTTACGACGGAAGGTTAGCTTATACAAGCTTAGTGGAAGATTTTAAAAATCATCTTGGCTTAAGTCATATAGAAGAATTAATTGAAGTAGTTTATCGAAGTGGATTAGGTGTAAAAGAAATTGCTGCTTTAGCTCCAATTGTTGATAATGCAGCTTTTAAAGGTGATGGATTTGCGAATATGATAATTGATGATGCTGTGAATGAGTTGTTCTTAGCAACTTATACTGTGATTGATGGGATTTTTGCTGAGGGAGATTTGTCAGAAGTAAATTTTTTAGAGGTAGTAACTACTGGAAGTGTTTGGAAAAGTAAATCTCAGATGTGGAAGAGGTTTGTAAGTTGTATTTATGAGGATTTTCCGGAAGTTAAGGTTATTTTACCGAGGTTTGAAGCTGTTTATGGTGCGGGTTTGTTGGCTTTGAAGAGTTTGAGGGAGTAAAATTTTGCGATCGATATAAATCTCTTGCCAAATTTGACAAACACCTTCAGACTATAAGTTTAGACACAGATTTACGCTTCTCACCGTAATGGGCTAGTACCGCTTGCGTTCGTAAGAAGTAAAAAGTAAGAAGTAAGAAGTTTGATTTTCTGAGCTTTTCAGCCATTTTTAATGGTTGCCTTATTTAAGCCGTGGTGTACTAGTGCAAAGAATATTTGTCTTAATTTTTGTTTAAATGATCTTTTCTTGCTCCAGGAGGAAGATTAATTGAAAATTCAATCAATTGATGAGAAATCCCCATATTTACAAGAGGTAATAAAATTAGGAGATAAAAATCGTAAAACTCTTGGTTTTTTGCCAGATAGAGCTTTTGCAGAATCAGCTAAAAAACGAAAAATACTAGTCGCTATTGATTCGGAAAAAAACTGTGTTGGCTATTTATTATTTCGTAGCTCTCATAATTATGAGCGTGTTACTATTGCTCATCTTTGTGTCGGATCATTACATAGAGGCAAAGGTATTACAAAACAACTTGTCAATGGACTTAAACTAATTACTAAAAATAAATATGACGGTATAGGCTTACATTGTCGAAATGATTACGGATTGGATAATATGTGGTCTAATTTAGGTTTTATTCCTAAAGGAGAGAAGCCGGGTAGAAGTAAAGATGGAAAATTACTCACTTATTGGTGGTACGATTATGGTCATCCTAATCTATTTTCTAATGCTGCAATTAAAAAACTGGAATCAAAACTTTGTGTTGTAATTGATAGTCAGATTTTTTTTGATTTATATGCTGATGAATCTTCTGATAGTAAAGAATCAAAATTACTATTAGCTGATTGGCTAGAACTAGAACTAGAATTATGCATAACTGATGGAATATTTATTCAGATAAATAATATTAGTAATGACGAGTCAAGAAAACTTCATCGTCAATTTGCTGAAAATAACCTGTTTACGCTTTTACCTTGTCAATCAGAAAAGCTTGATGATTATCAACAAAAACTACAAAAATTTTTAGATAGAAAAGATATATTAAAATCCTCAATTAACTTACATCATTTAGCTAGAGCTATTGTCTCTGATTCACATATTTTTGTGACTAGAGAACCACAATTATTAAATATCGCTAATGAAATTTATGAACATTTTAAATTATCAGTTATTCGACCGATTAATCTAGTTATTCAATTAGACGAACTAGGTAGAAATCCTGAATATCAGCCTATGCGTTTGGCTGGAACTTCATTGGAGAAAGTACCATTAAAAAAAGGAGAAGAAGAAACAATAACAAATTATTTTTATTGCGATCGTCAAGATGAAACAAAAGCACAATTTCAACAAAAATTACGGCGTTTTCTAACCTATCCAGAAAATTTTGAATGTTTGAAAATTATAGAAGGAGAAGATAAACCGCTAGCTTTAATAGTCTATGGTAAACATAACGAACATGAATTAGAAATACCTCTAATTCGCGTTAGTGATAATCCTTTATCTGCAACCTTAGCACAGCATCTAATTTTCAAATCAGTATTGGATTCAGCTCGTGAAGGTAGGCAATTTACAATAATTAATGACCAGTATTTACAAGATACAATTTATAAAGCGATTCAGGAACATAGATTTATTCGAGTTAATCACGACTTTTTAAAAATAAATTTAGCAGTTGTAGAAACTGCATCTCAATTATCAAAGCGTCTTAAAAAGATAGTCTCTAGCTTGGGAGAGGAATATAATTTCTGTATTCAATTGGCAAATAGTCTGAAGACAGATAATTTCATCCAAGATATTCAAGAAGCAGCAAATATTGAACGTTTCTTATTTCCTGCAAAGATTATTGATGCTAAAATTCCAACCTTTATCTTTCCCATTCAACCTAGATGGGCAAAGGATTTATTTGATGAAGGGTTAGCAAATCAAAATTTACCTTTATTTGGAGCTAAAAACGAGCTTGCTTTTAATAAAGAAGCCGTTTATTATCGTTCAGCAAAAAATTCTGGAAAAATCAAAGCACCTTTTAGGATTCTTTGGTATGTAAGTCAAGACAAATATAGTAATTATGTAGGTGTTGGAGCCATTCGAGCTTGTTCTTTAGTTGATGAAGTGATCGTTGATAAAGCAGAAAATCTTTTTCAAATTTTTCAGCGTTTAGGTGTTTATAAATTAACTGATATATCATCTATCAATCAAGATGAGAATGGAAATATTATGGCTATTCGTTTCGGTTATACAGAACTGCTAAACAAGATAGAACTTAGAAAAATTCAACAAATTTTAAATAATCCAAAAATTACATTTCAATCACCATATAAAATTCATAATAATATTTTTCATAAATTATATAATATAGGTACTGAAAATTAATTTAAAATACAGGATAAAAATGCCTGCCAATATACTATTATTATCAATCAAACCTGAATATGCATCAAAGATATTTTCAGGTCAAAAAACTGTTGAGTTACGTCGTGTACGTACCCGATTAACTATAGATGATATCGTTCTTGTGTATGTTTCATCTCCTACAAAAGCTTTGATGGGCTTATTTGAAGTAGAAGATGTTATTCAAAAAAAGATAGAATTACAAACAGATATTGATACTTATTGGCATCTGGTTAATGAAAAAGCTTGTATCACCTCCAAAGATTTTTATAAATACTATCAAGGAGCTTCTTTTTTTGTTGGAATATATTTGAGAAATCCAAAACAATTTGAGGTTTCAATTAATCTAGAAAACTTAAGAAAACGAATTCCTGAATTTACACCTCCACAAAGTTATCGATACTTAAAAGAACAAGAAATTGAAAAACTTAAATCTTTTATTTCATAATAGTCTCCTGTAATTTATTGTAAAAGTTATAAGTATTTATAAAATCATAGATTGCCCTAATGGTAACGCACGCAACTCAAATTGATGAATTTATCGAACTTTTTCAGGAATTTGCTAATTCCTATCCCAACACATCCAGGGGAATAACTCATACAGCCGCTTATGCTCAACAGCGTGAAATTGGATGTCGTAATTTTAATGCGATCGCCAAAGCATTTGATTCGGGAGAAGATGTAACTGAATCTGTTTTTCTACAGCTATTACCCCATAATAAAACTACCAATAATCGTCAACGAGGACCTTGGTTTCATATTGCTTCAGGAGCAAAAAAGGATATAAATGAATGTTTTGAGAATATTGAATGGATGAATCAAAATAATTGGAAGGAAGTTTCATTAGCGATCTTAAATTTTATTCGTAGCTGCAATACAAATCCAGAGGAATTATCAGCAGCTTGTAGAGAATTTACTAAACTACCTAATTCTAAAGGTTTGCAAACAGAAATTATTACACCTATTCTGAATGCATTACAACCAGATAAGTTTTTATTAATTACTGAAAATTCTAGAAAAGTTATTAATTATTTTGCTAATACTAGCTATAACAGCAAACTAATTTACTATCCTGCTTTAAATCGTACTGGACAAAAACTGATTAAAGAATTATCTGAGTATATGCATCAATCAGGTGTACCAGCTTTAAGAGATGATCACTTATTCGATATGTTTTCTCACTGGCTAATAGCAGTTAAAGAATATCAATTCGATCAATATACAGAAAAAGATTTTGATTTTAATTTTACAGAGTTACAACCAGAATATACTTTATCTGAATGTGCCGAAGATACTGGAATCAATGAAAGTGAATTAGAATCTTGGATACGCTCAATTCACCGGAAAAAACAAGCTATTATATATGGATCTCCAGGAACTGGGAAAACATTTATTGCAGAAAAAATTGCCAAATTATTAATAAGTGGTAGTGATGGTTTCTCAGAATTAGTGCAATTTCATCCAGCATATACTTATGAAGACTTTATTCAAGGAATTCGTCCCCAAACTGAAGGTGGAAAATTAACATATCCCCTTAAACCAGGTTGTTTTAAAAAATTTTGCGATCGCGCAGAAATTTGTGAAGGTATTTGTACTTTTATAATTGATGAAATAAATCGTGCTAATATTGCTCAAGTTTTTGGTGAATTGATGTATCTTCTAGAGTATCGCGATCGCAAAATTCCTCTTGCTGCTGGAAATTCTTTTCGCATACCCAATAATGTAAGGATAATCGGTACTATGAACACTGCAGATAGATCGATTGCTGAATTTGATTATGCACTTCGTCGCCGTTTTGCATTTATCGAACTACGCCCTAATTATGAAATACTAAAGAAAAAGTATGCTGATATTGATTTTCCTATAGATAAATTGATTCATATTTTACAAAACATAAATCAGACAATTAACGACAAAAATTATGAAATTGGTATTTCATTTTTCATCACAGATAATTTGCTTGACGATATCAAGGATATTTGGTGTATGGAAATTGAGCCTTATTTAGAAGAATATTTTTTTAATCAGCCTGAAATAATAGATGAGTTTCGCTGGAATAAATTACAGTTCTTCTCATCTCAATTATAAACAGATGTGGGAAATTTTTAAGAAAGTATTTGAAATGTGTTTATTTATTCATATATATTTATATTCACGCTCTTTTGCGTTTAATAAATCATCGTAAAAAAATGAATTATTACACTAATGAATTTAGAAAAAATTAAAATTATTGAACTGACTGAATATAGAAAAAAAGTATTACAAACTAATGAAATAGATGAATCAGTTGGAATAGAGTTATATCAAAAATACAAAAAACAACTAGATATAGAATTTCCCAACTACAAAACTGATTATCAATGGCAGATTAAAGCTAAAGGATGGGTAGGCTATATACCCCTAAGGAATGAACTTGCTCTCAAGATAAATCCAAAAGTACCGATAAAAAATCTTTTTTTCATGCTGGAATATGCTTATAACCTTAAGAGTTTTAACTTCCTTATAGGATTAATGAATTGTGATTCTTTACAGGGATTTTATAATAATTTAGCTGATATACTAGCTCAACTGATTTTCAAACGCCTTCGTAAAGGATTATATTCTTCTTACTTATCGAAAACACAACAACTTCCCTATGTGCGAGGAAGACTAGATATATTAGAAACGATCGAGAAGCCGTGGAATCTTAAACTCAAATGTCATTATCAAGAACAAACGGCTAATATTAAAGATAATCAGATTCTTCTATGGACACTTTTTATAATTAGTCGTAACAATTCATGTTCTGAAAAAGTATCAACAATTATCAGAAAAGCTTATCATACTTTACAACCGTTAATAACTCTAAAATATTTTAGCCCCTCCGATTATATTAAACTCAAATACAATCGCTTAAATGAAGATTATAGATTATTACACTATTTATGCCGATTCTTTTTAGAAAATACTACTCCAGTTAATCAAGATGGTAATTACAAAATGTTACCTTTTCTGGTCAATATGGCAAGTTTATATGAACTATTTATCGCAGAATGGCTCAAATTGAACTTACCGACAAACTTAATTATTAAATATCAAGAAAGAGTCAATATAACGAAACATCTAAATTTTCAAATAGACTTATTACTCTACGATATCTCAACCGCAAAACCTCGTTATATTCTCGATACAAAATACAAGACTCCCCATAGCCCATCGGCGGATGATGTAGCCCAAGTAGTGGCTTATGCCGTTTCTAAAAACTGCTCGGAAGTCATTTTGATTTATCCATCTGCATTAACTCATCCTTTAGATGAATTAGTTGGAAATATCAGAGTCAGAAGTCTAACATTTTTTCTAGATAATAATCTTGAAGAAGCAGGTAAAAGATTTTTGAAACAACTACTGTCTTGAAAATACTGCGTGCTAATCTTGAATAAAAGAATGTACCAATATCAAAAAGCAAAATCAATCATCGGCTGCTTACTGGGAACTGCCATAGGTGATGCTTTCGGATTACCTTACGAAGGTTTATCAAAACAACGCCAAAATCGACTTTAAAGTAAGTAAATAAATAGATATATAAAGTTAGATTTACTAATCAACACTAATATCAAAAGTCGCTCAAAGTTTATCGCTATTAATAACCACTCATTATTTATCCCATTAATAATGAGTGGTTATTCCGTTTCATAGACAGTGAGTTAAAATACCTGAAAATATCTGAATGTATCGTATTTTAACGTAAGTATTCCGTCATATTCTACAAAATGATTTATTACGTATCCCAAGTATCAAACTAACAGTATAATTTTAAGTATTATTTTGAAAGGTAATAGTTACAGCACGCAGTATACTCCTATTCCGCGCTTATGATTACCTAAAGTAGAAGGCAGGGAGCAGGGTGCAGGGGGCAGAGGGAGAAGAAATTATATCGGCAATCGATAAGCCTGAAGGGAGTAACTCAAGAAAAATACTTACGATCGCAAACAGGCTAATTGTCAATGAAAGTTGTAAAAAAAACGGTTAGTCTATTGGTATTAAGTGATTTAGAGGATGTAAGAAATCGTAGAAAATATTCTTTTCGTTTGCTGATTATAAATTTATTTATTATGGCAGGATTTTTTTGGATTCTGTCCAGTTCAAGTAATCTCAGAATCAAGTTGTTTTTTGTAATATTTACTCTTGTTTTGTTGATTCCTGGTATATTATTAATTCGTTTTGATACAAGTGAATCTAATTATTTTGCAATCAATATGAGTGTGAATAAAATTATTCACAAACGTAGACATTTATTTACTGGTAAAGTATATATAGCTGAATATCCTTTAAAAAAAACTAGATTTATTGGCATTCAAAAAACTAGCTTTAACAGCAATGACGATCAAAATTATCGAGTTAGATTATATTTAAAATCTAAGAACTATATCGATATCGGTTATTTTGCTACACCAGGAAAATCTTTTAGAATCGCAAAAACTATTTCTAAATTCCTGAAAATTCCTTTGAAGTATTAATACTGTTTCATATCAATCAGGAATGGCCGCAATTGTCACAAGACATCGGTTGGTGCCGTACACTGATTGTCTTATTATTACGTTAACAATTAGTTAGTGTACAAGCACCCTACGAGAAAAAGGCGGCCAGTTGCGGCCATTCCTATCAATGTTTATATATTTAAATTATCTCTCTTTACTCCTATCACCCTCTAAGAGGATGTGAGGATGCATCATAAATGGAACTCGAAATTTTTGAGTTACCCCTAAATCCCCCTTTTTAAAGGGGGGAAGGGAGGATCTTAAAATTTACGAGTTTTATTTATAACTTCTCAAACATCCTCTGAGATTGAATCTTTGATACTTTCTCGATCGCAATGTTTCATGATTTCAAACATTTCTTGATCGACGACATCTTTCGCACCAACAATCATCAGCCCGAAAGCACACTCTCTTGTACAAGCATTTGGATTGCTAACTATAGCTTGCTGCCTCTCAAATCTTACCATTACTTGTTGACGGCACCTGCGGCAGCTATATCTTTTTTCTGTAAACTTTGGCATTTTAAAAATTGATTAAGTGCATTGATAAAAAATATGACCTTAATATAACTTAATTTTATAAAATTTGTTTTAGTATCTAATTTAATATAAGTTAAGAGGCTAAATATTGATTTTTTATCCAAAAATACTTATTAGTCAGAGTATATTTTGATTTATAAAAAGACGCATTTAATTGTAAATAATTAAATGCGTTTGCTCAAATAATTAGCGTCAAATGCTGTAAATTATCATATTTTTGATTAAATATAGGAATTACTCAACATTAAATCAAAAATTACAAGTAATTAACCGAATTTGACACGATAACTGATAATTGATTTTAAAACTGAAGTGGTAAAACCAAACCAACACCTATGGCTGTTTCATTATCAGCGCGAACTCTCAAACTACTAAAAGGAGTGGAGCCGAGTCGATTGGTAAGGTATGCTTCCAATTGCAAATTAGAAAGTGTGTTGTTATTAGATACATTTAAAAGTGATGCTGGATGCCAACGTAAACCTAATGTCCAAGGAATAACTGTCTGACGATTGTTACCAATAAAAGCATTGCCATTACCGCTTAAATCGAAACCCACTTCTGCAATTGCATCCAAATCTTTATTTAGAGGCATTGAGCCTCCAAGATTAAATCCAGCAATTTCCAAACCACTACGTTGTATCCATCCCAAAGTAGGAGTCAACCAAACTGCACTTCCATTTTTTAATTGATAGTGCATTGGGGTAGAAAGAGTAATGATTAACTCTTCATCTTCTCCTCCGTTTTCATTGCTTAAAGCAAATCCATTCTTTTCTAAACCTAAGTTGTCAAATCTGTTGCGATCGTTTTTAACAAAGTTAGTCAGAACATTGTTGGCACGTGCGACTGTACCTGCAACACTTAAGGTTAAAGGATCGCCATCAGCTTGATGCAAAAAGCGTAATCTACCGCTCAATCCTAACTGAGACTCATCTACAGTACCTGGGATACTGTCTAGAAAAGCGCCGATTTCCAAATCATCTAATATTCCATAACGAATAGTAGTTAATAACCCTTGACTACCCCCTTGCAGGTTGAAACGTAATTGTTGCGCTCCAATTGTGCCACCATCTAAAAATCCAAATCCGGCGTTAGTATTGGGAGAAGGTTGCACGGTGGAACGAAAATGTTGAGAATATCGACGATTAGCACTGGTAACTCCTGGTAAATAAGTAATACCTAATCCCAGAGCAGTGTAATCTCTATCCGTGACTATAGACAAAGCTCCTGTATTCCCTAAAGTATTAGAAACGAATAAGTCTGTAGCTACCCTAGGATTAACTAAATATCTTATGCCTGCATTAAAAGCTATATTACGAGCAGGTAAACCCGTATCTCGATTAATTGTATTATTACCCGTGAAAGGAACAAAGCTATCACCCCATAATATTAGTCTGGGATTTAGCTGATAACTAGCACCTCCAGCTAAGCCAAAAACAGTACCAAAAGAACCTGGATTACTAATAGGAGCAGTGTTTAAATATAAGGCATTATCTTCTGGTAAAAAAGCAACTTTAGGTGAAACAGTAAATTGCCAACGCTTATCAGTTTTTACGGTAAAAGGTAATTCTAAAGAAGTAACGAGTTCAGTATTTAATCCATTCTCAACAGGTTCTTCTCGTTTTTCTTTGAAAAATACAAAAGGTCTATCTGCATTTCCCATTGAAGCGGCAACAACACCACTAAGTGCTTGGGTACCTTTTTTATTCTGCCAAATTCTTTGTTTTGCTTGCAAAGTCCATTCTTGTAATAAATTTGGTCCACCACCAATAGGATTAATCCGTTGAGCGTTGAATTCACCTTGACGAACGGGACCAGCATTATCAACAGTTTGAGCATCAAAGGTTAATTCTAAATCGTCCGTAACACCCCAAGTAATACCGATAGTTGGCTGACCTGTAAGACCATCTTCCTCCGCAGTTCCTGATTGAAAAAAGTGACGGTAACGGAGATTTGTGACAATTTCTCCTTGTTTTAATTGGTTTGCTGTGGTGAAGATAGGTTGACGATTTTGTATTACTAAATCATTGCTTTTAATTATTTCATTCTGTTTTTGAGATAGTTCAACAATTGTGAATTGTGAATTAATATTTTGATTTTTTATTACTTGAGCAAGACCATTGTAATTATATTTATGCTGATTTTGTTTCGATATAAATACATTATTATGGTCCAGAAAATATTTATTACTTGAATCAATATTAGCTCTAGTTTCTTTTTCTATTTTATTCTGATTAATATTAATATATTCAGATTGTAAATTACTATCCTGATTTAGATTTGCACTATCTTCACCCGCAAGAGAAATTGTAGGTAATGATAAAGCTAGTAATGTATAAGCCGTTACATGTAATATATGCATAGTTTTTGGTTGGTAATTTATTGTAGTTATTAATCTTGGTAACAATAAATGAATATGTAATAGTTAAAATCAAATTAACAATAATAGGACTTACGCAAGCCCCCCTAAAAAAGGGGGGTTGGGGGGATCTAAAATGTCTGGAGCACTATACTTTTGGTTATTGCTGCGTAAGTTCTAAATAATAAATATTTCTCTATAGAAAATAAATGACAATAAAAAATGAAAATCTTTCAATCCAGATTAATCTATTTAGATAAACGTTGAAAAGCAAATATATTAAATATATTGGTAACAGATTGACAATAGATACACGAAAAGTTTATATCACTACTATTTGGTATGTTTAAAAAATGCGATTTATTACATACCGAATAAATCACTAAGATTATAATCTAATGATATAGATATATAAGTATTTAACTAGACATATAGTGTTTATTATTATTATTTTTATATAGGATTAAAATGTATTAGATAAACTTTGGATTTATGTGTTTTATTTGTGTTCTTATTTACAAATCCGAATAAATAAATCCAATTAATTAAAAAAAATAAGCTTTCTATTTAATACTACTTACAACTACATCTGGTTTGTTTTTTATTGAGAAAAGAATGCAACAGAGTGATTAACTTAAATAGGACTTTCGGTGCTTACCAATCTGTCTTCGGTGTTAGAAATGAAACTACCGGAGAAGAATTTGATCTGATTGGGGAAACTAAACCTTCTGATTTAAGCATGTCTGACTATGAGCGGACTTTAAACCAGCCCTCTGATGGTTTAACTGACAACCCTAATGACTTCCAAGGAACTATAGGAAATGGTAAAGCGTTACTACCACCTGGAACCGCACAATTCCGCTTCAAGGCTGGCAATAAATACAGCTTTTACTTGAAGTCTCAGTTTAGAGGAAGAAATGTAGGTGTTGTATACTCTACCGATGTGAAAAATCCTGCTGGCAATCGACAAGCAAAATTTGTCGGTGGTTTCTCTGCATTAGCTAATGGTGGAGCTGTTATTCGCTGGGATGATACCAACTCTCAAATTCCCAGAGTTAACCAAAATGACAATGATTTTGATGATTTTATCGTCAAAGTTGGTGGTCATGAAAAGTGTCTAGACAAGTAATCCTTAACATCCCTCTTGGTAGTATTTGTTACTGATAATTATTGCGTTCTGGATTGAGATTTAAATCACAGTAATAGTTACAGTTGCAAGTTAAGCAGAGGTACACCCTTCCCCTTAATAAGGAGAGGGATGTACCTCATATATATAGATGAAATGTGCTGCAAGTAGCGAGGCGTTGAAAATAGTAATTAGAAATCTATTTTCAACGCCTTGCTACTTAAAGCTTGATATTAACTGTATACATAAAAAATAGATTTCTATCCTCGCGAGCCAATAGCGCCAAAATAATAATATTATCGCTCCAAAAAAAATACGTTCTTGTTTACATCTCTTCTTTCTTTAAAGATAAGATAAATTCTCTAGCTTAAGACTTTTTTTTTTGCCAAATGTATAAAATCAATCTATTATTGTTGTTTTTTATATTATAAAAATGATTTGACAAGAGTCTAACTCTAGGTCTTCATATTAATAATATTCAAGCTTATGAATAGTTTATTTCTAGGGTTATTAACTAAAGTCCTAGTGACTTCTATTTTTTTCCCAGTAATTCTCTTGACTAACTCCGCACTCGCTGTTGAAGGTGTAGATAAGTTAAATAATAAGCAGTTATCGGCTTCTGGAGTTCCTCAACAAGGAACCCTTTTCAATCCCGATAACACAGCTGAAAATCTTAAATTACTTAAAGTTAAGGGCATTAAACTTCAAGATTTATCTGGGCTTGATCAAGTTCAGTCAAAACCTAAATCCAATACAAGCTCTTTCTCCCACTCATTTGGACAACAAGTATCTTCCCCTGAAGCCGAAAATTTTGCAGTTTTTTCAGACGCATTTGCTTCTCCAATTGAACCAACATCAAAAGATGATTTCGGTTTACCCCAAGAGCCAGTAGTTGTAGCTGACTCAGGGGAAGGGCAACCCCTCAGCAAAGATATGCAAGAAAGAATAGAAAAGCTACGTAATTTAGACAAACTCAAGCTTGATTCTTACTATGCTTCTCCTGCTCTAAGCGTCTATATTCCCGTCGGTTACGGCAGCCATCGCAATACAGGTTTTGTGGCAGGGAGCTATCAATCGAATGTTAGATTTTCTAACAAAGATGATGGTGCATTGGGTTTTGGTGTTGGTTTGGGTGATGCCGATAAATCAGTAGGTGTAGTTATTTCTTATAGTGCTGTTAGCTTCGGTGGTAGCCGTGACTTTGGTAGTGGTGGTTTTAACCTCAAAGTGCATCGTCGCTTTAAAGGAGATTGGTCTGCTGCTATTGGAATGAATGGTATTTTGAATATTGGCGACTACGAAGATCCGGATATAGATGGCGTGAATGATTTTGAAAATTCTCTATACGCTGTAGCAACCAAAATTTTCCGCACTAAAGACGATATCAACAAGCCTTTCAGTCGCGTTGCAGTAACTGCTGGTGTTGGTAACGGACAATTCCGAACTGAAGATTCGTTCTTAAACGATGAAGATAATTTCAACGTTTTTGGTAATGTTGCCGTTCGCGTACATCCTCAAGCGAGCCTGATTGCTGAGTGGACTGGCCAAGATTTGGCTGTAGGTGCTTCTATTGCTCCCTTTAAGAGGATTCCTTTAGTAATTACTCCCGCAGTACGTGACATTGCTGGGCCAGG
>JBHJJJ010000113.1:0-5686 GCA_050042755.1 Rivularia sp. (in: cyanobacteria) | reverse complement strand
CATCCCCCTCTACCCATTTCGCGATCGCAACGTTAGGATGTAATCGCAAACCGGGGGAAATAATCGAGATACGCGTTATACGGGAATATTTATTGGGAATATTTTTTATGTGGAGCTTATTAAAAAGCAAAATTTGGCAATGGCGGGGTATGTTAATTGCTGCTCCTAGTGCCACATTTATTGTGATGGTGCTGCGTTTTGGTGGATTGCTACAAATGTTGGAGTTGGCAGCATTGGATCAACTTTTTATATTGCATTCGCCCCCTAGCCGAGATGAGCGTATTGTCATTGTCGAGATTGACGAAGAGGCTGTACGCACGTTAGGTAAACGAAATCAATTTCCGATTCCAGATGGAGTGCTAGCGAAAATTTTAGAGAATTTGAAGCAACACCAACCTCGTGCTATTGGGTTGGATCTTTACCGAGATTTACCAGTTGGTACGGGTAATGATTCCCTAATTGAAGTATTTGAATCAACACCCAATTTAGTCGGCGTACAAAAAGTTGCTGAAAGTATCGATAGCTCTGGTGTAAATCCACCAGCAGCATTAAAAAAACGCGACCAAGTGGGTGCAAATGATTTACCCTTGGATGGAGATGGTAAGATTCGCCGCACTCTTTTCTATTTAAGAGATAAAACAATTGACAATAATATATTTAGCTTTTCATTTAAACTTGCTTATCTTTACCTTAATGATAGGGGCATTGAGGTTGGACAGACAGAGGATTTTTTGATAAAAGTCGGTGAAGTTATATTTACACCTTTTGAGAGTAATGATGGTGGTTATGTTGGTGCTCCAGATAAAGGCTATCAAGTACTGTTAAATTACCGTGGAGATATAGAAAAGTTTCAAAGGGTATCTATCATAGATGTTTTAGAGAATCGCATTCCCAAAGATTTGATAAAGGGACGTATTATCCTTATAGGTTCGACAGCTTCAAGTTTGAAAGATTTATTTTATACCCCTTACAGCAGTACTCTTTTTACTACTCCCAGACGCATGGCGGGAGTTACCATTCATGCTAATGCTATCAGTCAAATATTAAGTGCCGAGTTGGACTCACGCCCTTTGATTAAAACTTGGAATGAACAACTCGAATGGTTGTGGATTTTTAGCTGGTCATTACTTGGAGCTATTTTAATATGGCTACAAAGGTTAAGTAAACAAAAACTCTTACCTATTGCTAGTATTTCCATCGCGGCTTGTTGTTTACTTGGCTGTTGCTATATTGCTTTTTTAGGGGGTTGGTGGATTCCGGTTGTACCTTCAATGTTGGGATTGATAGGCTCTGTGGTTGGTGTAACCGCTTATATGGCTCAAACAGCGAGTCAAATCCGTAAAACATTTGGACGTTATTTAAATAATGAAGTCGTTGCCAACTTGCTCGAAAGTCCTGAAGGTCTTAAACTAGGAGGTCAGCGTCGAAATATTACCATTTTTACTTCAGATTTGCGGGGTTTTACGGCAACCTCGGAAAGATTACCTGCTGAGGAAGTAATCAAAATCATTAATCTGTACTTGGGATATATGGCTGATGTGATAACCGAGTATCAGGGAACCATTGATGAGTTTATGGGAGACGGTATTCTGGTACTTTTTGGCGCACCTACAGCCAGAGAAGATGATGCTACTAGAGCAATTGCTTGTGCTATAGCCATGCAGCAAGCAATGGAACCAGTTAATCAAAAAATGAAAGAAATGGGATTGCCGAAATTAGAAATGGGTATCGGTATAAATACTGGGGAAGTTGTAGTCGGAAATATCGGTTCTGAGAAACGCACTAAGTATGGAATTGTCGGCAAGCAAGTTAATTTAACTTATCGCATTGAATCCTATACCCTTGGGGGACAAATTTTCATTTCTGAATCGACTTTAAAGGGAGCTGAGCCAATTGTAAAAATTATCGGAGAGCGAGAAGTTAAACCAAAAGGCGTTCAAAATCCGATAACTATTTATGAAGTTGGTGGTATTGCTGGGGATTACAATCTTTATTTGAAGAAGGAGGAAGAAGTATTTTTCCCCTTATCTGAAGCAATTCCTTTTGAATATGCGATTTTAGATGGTAAAGATATTAGTGACAAATTGCAAACAGCTAAGTTAGTTAAGCTTTCAGAAAATGCTGCTCTAGTTGAAGTAAATTCTGATGAAATTATTTCGATTCCTAAGGCATTAACAAATATGAAAATGAATCTATTGATATCGATTAATAATGCAGACAGAAGTGGAGATATTTATGCAAAAGTATTAGAGAAGCCAACAGAAAAGAATAAATTTTACATTCGCTTTACCAATAAACCGCCGGAAGTTGAAGCATATCTAGATTCAACGTATAAGTCTATTCAAAAAGGATAAATCAAGCAAGAGCGATAATATCCGTTAAATTACTTATAATCTGGCTTTATGAACTCTAAGTATCCCGGTTCATAGGGATAAATGTAGCAGTTTAAATGGATTTTTTCGGTATAAAACCGGAATTGGTATGATTAATCAAAGTATTTATTGATGATAGATTGACTAGGCTTTTTAATCTTTACTTAAATTTGAAAAACACTTCACAATAAACAAGTAAAATAAACCAAAAAAAATATAAATTAGTGTTATAAAAAAATAATAAGACTTATATCTATTTTGGGAGGTAATAAATTATGTGTATGTTTTTCTTAGGTTTGTGAGTTTCAATCAATGATGTATGAGAGATAGTTCTATGGAATGCATCTGTAGAAATAACACCAGAGTCAGCGCCTAAAGCTATTAAAGAAGTTTTTGAGTGCATAAATCCGATATCAATACAATTTGAACAAACAATAAAGAATCAAGGATTTTACAATGAAGGAAATAAAACTTAAACTATCAATTTTAGCAAGTTTATTGGTACTACTGTTAATGCCAAATGTAACCAATGCGGAAGAAAATAACCTAGGAGAATCTATTTATCCTCAATCTTTAGATAAGAACTTGGAATGTGCTTTCAGTGATTGGGGTTGTTAAAATAACAGTAGATGTAACTTATCAAGGTTTTCGTGACTATTTTTGACTAGCTAACTGATTTATCATCTAAAATTTCTCAATCATCCCAAGGTAATTTTATAAGTCTCGGGATGATTTATTTTTGTGGCTAAAGTTGTGTTTTGTCTTTCCTACTCTCTGTATTTCTTAGAAGCAAACCCACAAGCATCGATATACTTTTATGTATGATACTTTGCGTATCGCAACTCCCAACTAATGAAATAAATAGCCATAACTCCGTGAGCTCCTAACTCCCAACTCCCAACTCCGTGAGCTCCTAACTCCGTGAGCTCCTAACTTCTTACCGATGTTAGTTTATCTTTACATCTGGGAACTCTATAAATGTCACACCGCTAGGTGAGCAAGCTAGTAAAAGAGTTCTCAGAGAAAATAAATGCACCATCGCCACCATATATTATTAGCTTTATCAGTTACACTGTCACTTTTACCAGTTTTAGAAGTTGAAGCACAGTTAATACCGGATAATACTTTAGGAAAAGAAAATTCTCTAGTTAATACAGTTGATTCACTTACAAACCAGATTAACGGTGGTGCGATTCGCGGCTCTAATTTATTTCATAGTTTTAAAGAATTCAATGTTGGTAATGGTGAAAGCGTTTATTTTCACAATCCCAGCGCTATCGAAAATATCCTGACTCGCGTTACAGGTAAAAATCCCTCTGCGATTTTGGGAAACTTGGGAGTATTGGGTAATGCGAATTTATTTTTAATTAATCCCAATGGCATTATTTTTGGTGAGAATGCCACATTAGATATTGGTGGTTCATTTATTGGCTCTACTGCCGATAATATTAAATTTGCTGATGGTATATTTAGCGCTACTAAGCCCTCAGTCAATCCAATTTTAACTATTAGCGTACCTTTGGGTTTGCAATATGGAAGTAATCCCGGAAATATTGAGGTAGTAAAGTCGAAACTGGAAGTAAAAGATAGTAAATCACTAGCTTTGATTGGGGAAAATATCAAACTTGATGGTGGGAAACTGAGTGCACCAGCAGGGAGAATTGATTTATTAGCAGTCAAAAACGGTGAAGTCTCTTTAGTCAACAGCAGAGGGAAAATAGAACTAGAAATTCGGAAAGGTATCGAGTATGGTGATATTAAGCTTCTGAATGCAGCTAAAGTCGATGCGAGTGGAAACAGTGGAGGTGGTATTCAGCTACGAGGCAGAAACATAATTCTCAAAGATAAATCAGAAATTTTTACAAACACTCAGGGAAATGGCTCTGGAGAAAAATTAAATATCACAGCTACAGAATTATTGAAAATAAGCGATAGCAAATTAGTTGCGAATAATGGCTTATCAGTTAACGATGAAGGTGTGATATCGATTAACCCTTTAGGCTTTGGTAATGGTGGTAATTTAACTATTAAAGCAACTAACTTGCAAATAGATAATGGAAGTGTAATTGATGTTTCAACTTATGGTTTGGGTAATGGTGGTGATTTAACTATTGAAACAACTGACTTACAAGTAAAGGATGGATCTCAAATTGCTGCAGCAACTAATGGAAAGGGAACTGCAGGTAATATGGAGATTAAAGCTAATTTAGTTGAATTGGTGGGTTTTAGGCAATCGGGTAACAATAACACTAAAAGAAGCGGCTTGTTTACTAGCGCTCTTCGAGAAGATGGGCAAGGTGGAAATTTAAGTGTAACAGCTAATCGCTTAATTATCAGTGATGGAGCAACTATCAATGCCAGTAATTTTTTGAGTTCCGATCCAGACAATCTTCGGGGTTTAGCAGGTACGGGTACAGCAGGAAATATTAATATTAATTCCCCATTCATTCTACTAGAGAATCAAGCCATAATTACAGCAAATGCAAATGCTGGCGACAAGGGTAATATTAATATTGAATCTCAAAACTTACAGTTACGCCAAGGGAGTACAATCTCTACGAATGCTAAAAATAGTGCTGATGGCGGCAATATTAGCATTGCGACAAATACGTTGGCAGCTTTAGAAGACAGCGATATCACTGCTAATTCTGAAGGTAGCTTTGGGGGTAGAGTAATTATTGATGCTAAAGGTATTATTGGTACTCAATTTCGAGAGAAACTTACTCCCCTTAGTGATATTACTGCAACTTCTTCTCTAGGACCTTCTTTCAATGGTGTAGTTGATATTAACACGATCGCTATAGATCCTAGTTCGGGATTAGTGGAGTTACCGCAAACTTTTACTAATTCCAGTCAAACAATTAAGGCTGGATGTGCTGCTTCTGCTAGTAATAACTTTATTGTCAGCGGAAAGGGTGGATTACCACAAAACCCCGATGATTTATTTACTGGAAACACAAGTATTACTGAATTGATTGATTTAGTACCAGCAGAATCAGCAGTATCTAATATTAGGAATGACAATAGCGATGTTAATGTTGAAAATTACAAAAATAAAATTGTAGAAGCTACAGGATGGGTAGTTGATAAGGATGGTAATATAATATTCATTGCTAAAGTTCCTGAAAATAATCCAAATTCTTTCCCATTCTCTTCTGTATCTTGTGAAGATTTATCCGCCGTCAACCGCTTCGCGGAAGTCAAAAGTCTGGCATTCAAAAGTCAGTAAATAGAAAAAATAAATAATATTAGCGATTTCTTACTTAGAATACTATAGGACTTACGCAACCGGCACATTTTCCTCGTAGGGTGCT
>JBHJJJ010000112.1:0-7648 GCA_050042755.1 Rivularia sp. (in: cyanobacteria) | reverse complement strand
TGCTCCACGCCACTTCCTACAACGGTGCGTGTTCCTCCGCAACGGAGTGGCTCCCCATGAGCAACTTTTCAAGACAGAGGGACACAGAGTTTTTTTCACACATACTTTTTATCCCGCACCGACGTAAACGGAAAAGATATTGGGAGTTAGGAGTGAGTGGTGAGTGGTGAGGAGTAATAACAAATAATCAAAAATCCCCACATTCCAAGAATTGAGGGGATTACAAATATTATCTGAAATTGGGGTGAGCGAAATACTCACCGCTAAATTACTACTTAGACTCGGTGAAGTCAGCATCAATGACATCATCACCCGTAGAAGTGCTACCTGCATCACCAGTAGTACCGTTAGGAGCCTCACCACCAGGAGCGGCACCATCAGGAGCGGCACCACCAGCGTCTTGATACATATTGCTACCAAGGGTAAATAGTGCTTGTTGTAATTCAGGCATTACCTTTTGAATTTGCTCATCGTCTTCTTTGGTGACAGCATCTTTCAAATCTTTGGCTAAACCTTCGATTTTAGTTTTGTCGTCTGCGGGAACTTTATCTCCCAATTCTTGTAACTGCTTTTCTGCTTGATAAGCCAAGGAATCGGCTTGGTTTTTGCGATCGATTTTCTCGCGACGCTCTTTATCGCTGGAGGAGAAGGTTTCAGCTTCGTTAACCATGCGCTCGACTTCGGTTTTATCCAAAGTGGAAGCACCAGTAATGCTGATGGATTGCTCTTTACCAGTACCTTTATCCTTGGCGGTAACATTCAAAATACCGTTAGCATCGATATCGAAGGTAACTTCAATTTGAGGTACTCCACGGGGTGCTTGAGGAATTCCATCAAGACGGAAAGTTCCCAAGCTCTTGTTATCGTTGGACATTTCACGTTCACCTTGAAGCACGTGAATTTCTACGTTAGTTTGTCCATCTACAGCGGTGGAGAATACTTCCGATTTCTTGGTAGGAATGGTGGTGTTGCGAGGAATAATTTTGGTCATTACTCCACCAAGGGTTTCTACACCCAAAGACAACGGACTTACGTCTAAGAGTAAGATACCGGTAACGTCACCAGAAAGTACGCCAGCTTGAATAGCGGCACCAACTGCTACAACTTCATCGGGGTTAACGGTTTGATTAGGCTCTTTTCCTAATACCCGCTTAACTACTTCTTGTACTGCGGGAATACGGGTAGAACCACCAACTAGTACGATTTCGTCAATATTGTCTTTGGTTAACTTTGCGTCGCGTAATGCATTTTCAACGGGAATGCGACTGCGATCGATTAAGTCAGAGCAAATTTCTTCAAATTGAGCGCGAGTCAGGGTTGTATCTAAGTGCTTAGGACCATCCTGAGTTGCGGTAATAAATGGTAGGTTAATCTCAGTTTGAGTAACGCTAGAAAGCTCAATTTTGGCTTTTTCTGCAGCTTCAGTTAAACGTTGTAAAGCTTGCTTATCTTTCCGCAAGTCTAAGCCTTCTTGCTTTTGGAATTCTGCTGCTAAGTAATCAACGATTTTTTTATCGAAGTCATCACCACCAAGGTGAGTATCGCCGGAAGTGGAGAGTACTTCAAATACGCCGTCACCTACTTCCAAAATAGATACGTCAAAGGTACCACCACCAAGGTCAAATACCAAAATGGTTTCGTTGCTCTTCTTATCCAAACCATAAGCCAAGGAAGCGGCGGTAGGTTCGTTAATAATCCGCAATACCTCAATACCGGCAATCTTACCAGCATCTTTGGTTGCTTGGCGCTGTGAGTCGTTAAAGTAAGCAGGAACGGTGATCACTGCTTGGGTAATGGTTTCGCCAGTGTACTTACTAGCATCTTCAACTAGCTTGCGGAGAACTTGCGCGGAAATTTCTTCAGGAGCGAACTGTTTCCCAGCTTGGGGACAATCTAACTTAACGTTTCCGTTGCTGCCGTTAATGACTTTATAGGAAACTTCAGTTGCTTCATGGGTGATTTCATCAAACTTACGTCCAAGGAAGCGCTTAACTGAATAGAAAGTGTTCTCGGGATTCATCACCGCTTGACGCTTAGCGATTTGTCCGACAAGGCGATCGCCATTTTTCGCGAAAGCCACAACACTAGGGGTTGTGCGAAAACCTTCTGCATTAGCAATAACCGTGGGTTTACCACCTTCCATTACTGCTACGCAGGAATTAGTTGTACCTAAGTCAATTCCAACTACTTTTGCCATCTTAGCTTTGGCTCCGTATAACTACAAAAACAATGAATGGGAATATAAAAGATTTAATTTTGAGATAACCGGCTTCTAAAAAATCAGCCAGTGAAGGCATCAATATGAAAAGAAAATTGGGCTTCTCAGCCACTGGCTATTCCGCTTACACTGTCATATATCTGTTATATATACTGAGCCTGTGCAGCCAGCTAATGAAGGGTGGTTTCCCGAACCCGTAATTGGACGGTTATGCTTCATAGATTTTTTAATGGCTCAATCAGTGTTTGCTTGCACAATGTCTAATGTATGGGAATTAATACTATGAGTAATTCGGGTGAACCGTAAAATTAGAGTCGTGTTTGCCGTCTTTTTGATAGAAAATGTGGTTTTATGGTTAGTTGTTAGTCTTTACTGGTTAGTTTTTAGTTAATGTTTGAGGAAGATTTTCGGGTTAGCACAGCAAAAAGCAATTTGACATCATCTTTGCGACAAAAGTCTTACCAGTCAATAATTTAAGCACTATCGAACCGCGTGAAAACAGATAGCTTCAAGAGAGCATCTTCTACCGCTTTGTTAAAGAATTACCCAGTATATTTTTTGAATTAATTGGTAATTAACCCGAAACTGTAAATGTTTACGAGTTATCTTCCGTCGAAATTAAGCAAACTGCTTTCCGAATCGACGGTGTTTTTCTTCCCATTCAAGGGTTCCCATTAAGGAGAATAAAATCCGATTTACTTTGTATGATCTCAGTTTCAAACCTAGAAATCAATTTACTTACGGTTATTTTAGGAAATATCTTTATACCTAGGTCGAAACAAACCGAAAAATTATTGGCAAGGAGTAGTAATTTATCCCACTCACGCTATAGATACAGCAAATATCAATGAACAATGAACAGTACCATGACAATAATTGATAATTGATAATTGATAATTGATAATTGATCATTGATAATGCTTTCCCCCGAACTAAAAACAAAACTTTCAACTCCTCTCAAAATTGGCTCGGTGGAAGTTAACAGCCGAGTTTTACAATCACCTTTATCTGGCGTTACTGATATGGTATTTCGCCGTTTAGTACGTCGCTACGCACCGGATTCGATGATGTATACCGAAATGGTTCATGCTTCGGGGTTAGCTCACGTTAAAGAGCTACCGAAAGTCATGGAAGTAGATGTAAATGAACGCCCCATCAGCATTCAATTGTTTGATTGCCGTCCGGATTTTCTCGCACAAGAGTCTCAATAAGCGGTAGCAGAAGTAGCCGATACTATTGATATATTTATGGGTTGTCCGGTAAATAAAGTGACGCGTAAAGGTGGTGGTTCTTCACTTTTAAGACAGCCTGAAGTAGCTGAAGCAATAGTTAGAGAAGTTGTCAGCGCGGTAGATATTCCTGTTACTGTTAAAACTCGTATTGGTTGGGATGATGCGGAAATTACTATCCTCGATTTTGCCAAACGGATGCAGGATGTGGGAGCGCAAATGATTACTATTCACGGACGTACTCGTGCCCAGGGATATAATGGTAACGCTCGTTGGGAATGGATTGCTCGCGTTAAGGAAGTGCTTGATATTCCAGTTATCGCCAATGGAGATATTTTTTCTGTTGAATCGGCTATTAAATGTTTGGAAATAACTGGTGCTGATGGGGTAATGTGTTCGCGAGGCACTTTGGGTTATCCCTTTTTGGTAGGAGAAATAGATTATTTTCTCAAAACTGGAAATAAATTACCTCCCCCAACAACTATTCAGCGTTTGGAATGCGCAAAGGAACATTTAAAAGCTTTATGGGAATATAAAGGAAATAGAGGAATTTATCAAGCACGGAAACATATGGCTTGGTATGCCAAAGGTTTTAACGGTGCAGCCGATTTACGACAACAATTTAATCAAGTTGAAACGGTACTCGATGGAGAAAATTTGATTGACAAAGCGATTGAAGAAATAGCTAAAACTGGATCTATAATGTGAGCTTAATTACTTGTAAAAACCTCACCCTCGCTTTAGCGATACTAAATTTTTTCCTCTCCTTAATAAGGAGAGGGTTAGGGTGAGGTTAAATAACTATGTTTAAAAATCTCAAAATTCGTCAAATTCTATAAATATCTCCTCAAACATTTCATCAATTGTATCTTGATTCCTTTTTTTTAAAATCGGAGGACCAGAAATAAATTCTTTGATTGTAATTTTCTTATCTCGAAAATCTTTGACAAAATCACATATTGAAGAAATTAATTCAATTTCAGATTCTACTTCTTCCATCATTTGAGTAATAGGATCTATACCTTCTCGAACAGCTTTCCTATAACCAGAAACCATTTGTCCTTCATTGGTATTTTTTGCCAGTCTAAGTTCACTTTTCAAGTTTTCATACTGAGTTTTAAGAAATTCGTTATGCTGTTCCAATTTTTTACATTGTCGAGTCAAATCATCCTCGCTGTCAATTGAAAACGATTCTTCTACCTGATGCAATCTTTCAATTTCTAGTAATCGCGCCAAATCACCTTCTTGATAGGCTTTATTAATTTCCTTCATTATTTCTGTATGACGCATCTGGATATCGCTATCTTTGACTTTATCCGGGTGAAAAATTTCAGCTAATCTTAAAAATGTCTGACGAATCTTTTTCGATTCACTAGTTTTATTTGCAGAAGAAAAATCCTGTTGTGCTTCTTGATATTCATCCCCCTCTGATGAATCGGAACAATTATTTTCTTCTTCTACTTCAAAAAAATCTCCTGAGATACCATCTTCTTTACAATTAAGTTTGACGCTGATTATTCCTGATACTTGAAGACTGTGATAAACCTGCTGAATATTTTTTCTAGTCTGTTTTCCTAGCTTCCGCTTGCTCAAAATATCATCAAAAGCTGCATGTATTTCCTCATCTAAAGATGCCATTTTTTGGAAACAAGGAGTACATCTACTATGTATTTCCGTAGCTACAGAACGCATTTGTTCGAGAAAATTCTTTTGCTCGGTGCGTTTTTTCTTAATTTGTTTGAGCAACCATTGATGTTCTTTATCTAAAGTCTCCAAACGGATGTGAAGAGATGAAAGAGCAAGGGAGGTTGCTGCTGCCATCGCTGATGGGGATGAAACTGGTGTAGACATAACATAGGTGAGTTCCTTCAAGGCTAAATGTACCAAGTTGAACTACATTGAGCAAAGTATTAGTACAGCACGGCGTAAAGGGCGCACCTCTTTCAAAAGGTTCAAACCCTGATTCTATAGTACTTTTACTCGCCAAAGGTGGGATCTATTTTGACTTTTGACAACGCCCAGGGGTACTAGAGCTTTCCTCTGCTGAGAGGATGTTTGAAAAGTATAGTTTTTTCGCTTTCGGATTATCCCCCTTCCCACGCCACTTGCTAGGTACTGCGGCAACCTCCGCAACGCAGTGGCTCCCCTTAAAAAAGGGGGGTTAAACCTTTTTAAGGAGGATAAGCTGATGTGCAGCTAAATTATATAATCCGAAAAAGTGAAGCTGTTGTAGTGCGTTAGCCGCAGCAAAGCTGAACGCGAAGCGTGTCCGTACCGGATAGGACATACATCTTGCTCGCTAGTATTATACAAATTAAGTGCGTAACAGCTTAATGGGGGATCTTAAAATTTACGAGTTTTATTGATAACTTCTCAAACATCCTCTAAGAGCTACTAAGCGATAGATAATTCTTAAATTAAGTAAGCGGGCAGAAATAAACCCAACTATATTACGGAATATAAACTTGGTCCAAACCCTTGTTATTATTGGGAGCATCCCAATTTTGAACAAATATTTTATCCGACACCCGCTCATGGGTGCGGCTACACAAACAAAGCCTACCTTCGGTAGGCTTTGTAATATTAGCCCCAGGCTTCTAGCCTGCGGGCTTTTTGCGAATTTGGGATGCTCCTTATTATTCACTATTCACTATTCACTACTCACTTGCCTGGCATTACTATTTTCAACACCAACCTACTTAAATGTTTGTTTTATTTTTCCCGAAACTCTTTCAACTATGCTAGGCAAAAATCACTTCAATATCTGATTCACTTAAAGACAAAAATAAAGGTTCTTCACTATTATTAAGAGGATTATTTACTAATCTAATTATCCAACGACCCGGTATATCTTCTGGAGCTTCAACTATACCACGAGACTCAGATACATATTTCGGATACAGTACTTTAACTAAACTTCCTTTTCTAATCATCATAAGTATTTTTTTAAGTTCTAATTTTTACAGAGAACAACAATACAATAATCTCGATCGAACAAATCGTAATTTAAAGTGATAATAATTATATTTACGGTAGTTTTTCATTTAACGAGCAACTAAATAATTTTTTTCAATTAGCTCCAATAATTGTAATTTATTTTATATAGAAAACCAATTTTCTGAAGCTTTTCTCAATTCTGTTAAATTGTATTGAGATTCCCAGCCACAATTAAGACATTTAAACCCAAATGTACGGTTTGTGAGGTATTCACGATACTTTATTTTTACAGAACCACAATATGGGCAATTCCCCATAATTATTAGTGTCTTTAATTCTTTACCTATTTTGTGTTGTTCCTCAAACATAGATTTATCCTCCAAAATACAATTTTTTATGATTTATTGATGTGCCAATGATTTAGAAATAACGATCGAAAAATATCTAATGAAAAAGATGCGATCGCTAACAAATTATTCGCAACAATATTATCAAATATTTAGCTGAAAAAACTAGTATTAATGAGGATAAATTCTAAGATTCGTTGCTGTAATATTCGGATTATTTTTACCTAGTCAAAATATCAATTGATTCTCATTTTATCTGTAATAATTATGTTGATAAAATGCAGTTAAAACTCATAATTACTGTTTAAAAAAACTACTATCTGTTAATACAATAAATAGCAAAATCAAGAACTATAATTCCGCTCTTTGACTAACGAAGAGTAATAGTTTTATCTCACCCACCTCAATAAAACCTTTAGAAGTAGTCAACCATAGCAGAAGGGTTGGTTGGCGGAAAAATTGGAGGCAGGATTGGAGGTTCGAGGTAATTAGTTTTTAGTACCGAGAAGTTAAGATCGAACCATAACTTACGTTAACTCACATCTTGCACCATTCTCAATAACCGCCTTAGAATAAATTCTCAGGCTTATATACAAAGTCTGATAAATCAGACTAGGTAAGCTTTTGAGCCGATTATAGTGCGTTTCAACGTACTTTGTATATGCGCCTTAAAATTGATTTTAAGGCCCGAATGTGGGCTTAACGACAATGGTGCAAGATATCAGTTAAGAGATAAGCTCAGTCACTTAGAGCAATTGAAGAAGCTTATCTCTTATTTACAACTGAGTTGAAATGATAAAATTGAGTTATTGGATAAAAAAGAGAATTGTGAATTGATTCGGTATGACCGACTTTTTCAGTAGAAAAAGTAGTAATAATTAAGGAAAAGAAACTGTGAATTTGTCGTCATTAAGGTT
>JBHJJJ010000111.1:0-9945 GCA_050042755.1 Rivularia sp. (in: cyanobacteria) | reverse complement strand
TGCTCCACGCCACTTCCTACAACGGTGCGTGTTCCTCCGCAACGGAGTGGCTCCCCATGAGCAACTTTTCAAGACAGAGGGACACAGAGTTTTTTTCACACATACTTTTTATCCCGCACCGACGTAAACGGAAAAGATATTAATCTTCCACCGGGAAGGGAGTAATTTGACTCTGGTATCAAGTAAACGGCTTTTGCAATTGTGGTTGTAGGGGGTGTTCGGAGTCTATGATAATCCCTGGGTAATCTCTATTGATAACAAATTGTAGTTGTGGTGATGAAATATTTTGCCACAGCATCCAACGACTACCGTAAGGAAGGGAAGAAATATTTAAGGGGTTTTGAGTTAGCCAAATTAAAGGTTTATTAGTAGGCTGGGGTTTAATGGCTTCATCTAGAGGGTGGAGTGCAGCTAAGGCTTCAAGAAGATCTCTTTTTCTATTATTCATTCCTGTTGATGTAGTCCATAATTGCACTTGCATTTGCTGTTTATGTGCGTAAAAATACATTGAGACTGCGGCAATTACTGCTTGTTCAAAGTTATTCTCTTCCCAGTTACCGTTATCCAAAGCAATAATAATTTCCTGTCCGCTGGTAAGCATTTCTAATTCTCGTACTCGTAATTCCCCGTAACGGGCACTAGTACGCCAGTGAATTAACCTTAAAGGATCTCCTATACGATAGGGGCGTAGAGAACGTGTTAGCCCTTCACTAGCGGTATTTAAAGGATTGCCGCGGGGTTGTCCTTTGCTGCTATCTTCTTTTCCCATATCGTCTATTAAAGGGCAGGATTTGAGCGGTAATACTTTTGGATAAACAATGGCGATCGCACTTAATTGTCTAGAGCGGCGACTCCAAAATAGTCCTAGAGGTGCGGCAGTAGCCAATTCTACATTCTGCCAACGATAAATACCCCGACGCTCTGTAGGCTGATAATATACCCAGTTATAAGTTTTTTGCGGTGAGATATTTTCGATTGGCTTTATTGATGGCTTGTCTAAAATGAAAGGTAAATTATCTTCTACTTGTAATAAAGAAACGGGCTTTTTTGTTTGATTAAAAATTTCTAACTCAACAGTTATTACGTCACCAGCTGTAACTGGTTGAATTGCCCTTCGTTTAAGTACCAAACCCCTCAGAGACTTTGGTGGTAAGACAGCAGCGTAACCCAACAAACCAAAACTGACACCGCTAATAACGTACAACCAGCCAGCCATAGTATTCATAGCCGCGCCAAAAAAACAAATTGCAATTCCTGCCAAAACCAAGCCGCTATATGCTGGAGCAGAAAAACGAGATTCAAACCAGTAACCAATACGTCTAACTGGGTTCATAAGTTATGTGTGTTGAAATTTACCACGGTTTTAGCATTTTTCTGTGCTGGTGGCATCTGGATGATTATTAGGAAATTACAAAAAAAGAATTTAAATTTAATTAAAAATACTTATACCAATTCTGTATGAGGTTCCACTTTCTCGGTTAACCCTATCTCTAGTGGAGCTATGGAAACAAAGCCCCTCTACAGGGGCTAAAATTAGGGCATTTTTATAAATTTTTGGTATTAGGTAAATTTATATATAAAATTTTGAAACATATTTTGATCAACAAATTAATTATTATTTTTACTTACCAATTTAAATAAATGTATAGAATAATCCTTGCAATTCTGCTAAGACTTAAAGCAATCTAAAAAATAACACCTTTGAAAAGGTGTGATTGTTGAAAAAGCTGCAAAAATCCGACTTGAGACAAAATTGTCCGAAATTACTCGGCGTAAGAGATTAATTTCATTAGATTGATTAAATTCTTTCAACAATACTCAATAAATAGTGACATACGCAATCAAAAAGGTGTCTAAAGAAGAATCAACAGATATCTTTCAAAAAAGTGCTCAACTAGGAAGAGTTTTATTGGATAATCGGCGACAAAAATACTTAAAGAATCAACTGCTACCTTTTATCAGTAAGTGATTTAATTTCCTTGAGTTGATGTCTTTATAAAAATTGGAATATTTTCATAGTGAAGAGTTACCATAATAATTTTCCTTCTCAAAAAATTATTATGGGTGCCCGTCAGCCACATTTATAAAGTCCTTAATTGCTGCTGATTTAAGAATGATTGTTGCAAATATAATTTTCCGGATTTTGAGCAAGCCGAAAGGCTTGCACTACTTATAATTTAACGAATTATTTATGACTGTGATAGTAGCACAAAATCAATAGTGAATTATTACGAAAGTAGAAATAAATAGATTCAAGAGGATTATAGTAGTAGCTTTAGTTACTGCGATCGCAACATCAATAATTGGATGCTTTCCTCAAGAAGATAATAGCTCTAAAATCCCAGATGTTGAGGATGTACCGAAAGGAGAATTTAATTATGGTGGATCGACAACTTTTGCTCCATTACTTCGCAACGTTAAATCTCTTCATTTATAATACCCATTCTTAACCATTCATACCAATCATCTAATCCTTCTTGGGTAATTGCAGAAACTTGAAAAATACGCATATCAGGATTAACTTGTCGTGCGTATTCTATACATTTTTCTACATCAAAATCTACGTAAGGCAATAAATCTATTTTCGTAATTATCATTACGTCACTAGCACGGAAAAGATGAGGATATTTGATTGGTTTATCTTCTCCTTCTGTAACCGAAAGAATAGCAACTTTTACTTGTTCCCCTAAGTCAAATAAAGCTGGACATACTAAGTTTCCGACGTTTTCAATCATTACCACAGAATCAAGGCTGGGATTAAGCTGTTGCAAGCCTTTTTCTACCATTAATGCATCGAGATGACAGCCTGTACCAGTATTTATTTGAACAACTTTACAACCTGTTTTTTCGATTTTTTTAGCATCGTTGATCGTTTCTTGATCGCCTTCAATTACACTGATATTTAATTCATTTTTTAAATCATCAATAGTACGAGTTAACAAAGTTGTTTTTCCGGCACCTGGAGAACTCATCAAATTTAAAGCTAAAATATTTCTACCCTTAAACCATCCTCTATTTTTGGCTGCAATCAAATTATTTTTAGCTAAAATATCTTGTTCTAAAGAGATGGTTGTATGATGTATTTTGGCATGAATTTCTGATTCATTATTTACGGTATCGTGGCTATGAGAATGAGTTACGACTGTACCGTCGGGTAAACTATGAGTATGATGAGATTCACGATCGTGAGAATTAATTGTCACAATTTCACCCGTTTGAGGATGAGTAATTTTGGGATTATCATCGGCACAACCGCAAGTTACACACATAATTCTTCTACTTCTATTTCCTTAATTTTCAACTCTTCTCCGGCGATTAAATTTAATTGAGTACTACCACAATTACATTTTCCGAAAGGCTTTTCTAAAGTAATTTCTGTACCACATTGACAACAAACTGCTAAACCAGGAGTTTCGAGAATCTCTAACTTTGCCTTTTCTAAAACCGTACCTTGAGAACAAATATCAAAGCAAAATTGTATAGAATCTGGCATAATTGCGGATAATTTACCTACTTCTAATAATATTCGCTGAACTTTTTTACCTTCAGCATATTCGCTAACAATTGATACTATATTTTGAGTAATTCCAAGTTCGTGCATATTCAGTGAAAAGTGAACAGTGAACAGTTGAAGATAGAGGGGGGTATAAATAATTTTTAATTTAAAATCTAAAAGTTTTTAACTCCTAACTCCTAACTTATAACTCTTAACTCTTAACTCCTAACTTATAACTATTAATTAACAAATCCTTGGTAATTGTTCTCCAACTAACATATCAATAATTCTTTCGGCTCCGAAGCTAGTTTTTAAAGATACTATACCTTGAGGTGAGGAAATTACTTTACCGATGATGGCAGCATTTTTTCCTGCTGGATGTGATTTCATTGCAGCTAAAACCTTGGAGGTATTTTCGCTGCCTACTACTACTACTAATTTACCTTCGTTTGCTAAGTATAATGGTTCTAAACCTAAGATTTCACAAACACCTTTGACTTCTTCCCGAATGGGGATAGATTCTTCTTCTAGACGAATTCCCACATTTGAAGTTAAGGCAAATTCGTTTAAAACTGTAGCTAAACCACCTCTAGTTGCGTCTCGCATTGCATGAATTTCGGGACAAACATTGAGTATTGCTGCAACTAAATCGTGTAATGGCTGACAATCGCTTTTAATATCGGATTCTAAAGCTAATTCCCCACGAGCGATTAAAATTGCTGCACCGTGGTTTCCTATTTCTCCATTAATAATTATCGTATCTCCGGGTTTGATATTGTTAGCAGATATACAAATATTTGTAGGAATAATACCAATTCCAGTTGTGTTGATAAATAGTTTGTCTACAGCACCTCTATGAACAACTTTTGTATCCCCAGTGACAATTTGTACACCTGCATTTTGTGCTGCTATTTGCATACTTTGGGCAACACGGCGTAATGTTTCTATAGATAAACCTTCTTCTAAAATGACGCTACAAGTCAGATATAAAGGTTTTGCACCACCAACAGCTAAATCATTAACTGTACCGTTAACAGCTAATTCCCCAATGTTGCTACCAGGAAAAAATAAAGGATCTACAACATAAGAATCAGTTGTAAAAGCTAATCGATTCCCTAGCTGAATTAAATTTGTTAAATCAAATTTTGCTTGATCTTCTAATTGAGATAAAGTTGGATTATTAAAAGTAGTAATAAAGATATCATCAATCAAATCACGCATCGCTTTTCCGCCGCTACCATGAGCAAGTGTGATGTGATTATCTGTTACCTTAAGTTTTCGTTGACGTTTGTTTTCAAGATTATTAAAAAAAATATTTTTTGGAGAAGTTGACATTTTTAATTATGTTCAATAATTTTATGTTTCATTAAAAAAATACCCGCAAGCTGTAAGCCTGGGGTTACAGTAACTAAGCCTAATTGCGTAGCCTAATAAAGACTATTATGGCTTATTATTTCGAGATTCGGAAGAAATGAATTATACACCTTTTTCAATATGTCTTCCTTAATGTTTATCGGAATGTAGAGTACCTCCAACAGCCCAATTATCGCGTTCAAACTCATCAATATGAATTGTTACCCATTCAGGTTTTGTACCCATTGTAGAAACCATTGCATCAGTGATAGCTTTGGCTAATTCTCGCTTCTTTTCTATGGAGTGTCCTTTAGCAATTTGAATAGTAATAAATGGCATAATTAGATTAAAGTTCAAAGGTTAATTTATCGTAACTTACTAGTTTTCTAACTGTTCACTGTTAACTGATGTCGTCCATATTTGTAATAGGCTGCACAAGCACCTTCTGAGGAAACCATACAAGATCCAATTGGTTTTTCTGGAGTACAAGCTGTACCAAATACTTTACATTCCCAAGGTTTTAAAACTCCTTTAAGAATTTCTCCACATTGACAGGCTTTATGGTCATAAATTTTCAAATTAGGAATGGTAAATTTAATTTCTGCATCGAATTTTCTATATTCTGGACGAATTTTTAAACCGGAGTATGGTATTTCATCTAAACCTCGCCATGCAAAAGTTTTTCTTACTTCAAATACTTGGTTTATGGCTTTAATTGCTTGTTGATTTCCTTCTGATTCAACTAAACGGCTATATTGATTTTCGACTTCGCAGCGATTTTCTACAAGCTGCCATAATAACATCCAAATCGATTGCAAAATATCTAACGGCTCGAAGCCAGAAATCACGATTGGTTTACCATATTCTTGGGAAATAAACTTATAAGGATTTGACCCAATTACCATACTGACATGACCGGGACCAATAAAACCATCTAATTGTAAGTCGGGATTATTTAGTAATGCTTTGAGAGCAGGAATCACTAAAACGTGATTGCAAAACATACTAAAATTATTAATACTTTCTGTGGCTGCTTGGAGGATTGTAAAAGCTGTACTTGGTGCAGTTGTTTCAAAACCAATAGCGAAGAATACTACTTCTTTTTCTGGATTATTTTTAGCAATTTGCAAACAATCTAATGGTGAGTAAACCATACGAATATCTGCTCCTTGGGCTTTAGCTTGGAGTAGATTGGAAATTGAACCTGGAACTCGCATTGTATCGCCAAAGGTTGTTAAAATAACATTGGTATTTTGAGCAATATAAATGGCATCATCTATTCTACCTTTTGGCATTACACATACGGGACAACCGGGACCGTGTATTAATTCTATTCTAGAGGGTAAAAGCTCTTCAATACCATATTTAAAAATAGAATGTGTATGCCCGCCACATACTTCCATGATTTTGACAGGTTTTTTCAGTAAGTTGCCTAATTTTTGAATTTGCCATTCTAAGGCTTCAGCTTTATAAATATCCCGAAATTCATCTACATATTTCATCATATTTATTTAATAGGGAATGAGGAATAGAGAATAGGGATTTCAAAATCCCCTTAGCTCCTAATAACTAACCATTAGCAGCTAGCAACTAATAACTTTTAATAATCAACCATTAATTCAGCCATTTCTTGGAGTAGTTGCAGTGTTTCTGCTGCATCTTTTTCGTTAATTCTACTCATTGCAAAACCGACATGAACTAATACCCAATCTCCAATGCAGGAGGCCGGGGGATGTTCTTCGTCTACTATACAAGCGATATTAATTTGACGTTTAACGCCACTTACATTCACTGTTGCTAGTTTATTACTAGCATCGGTTATTTCTATTATTTGACCGGGTATTCCTAGACACATTTGTAAGTATTTTTGCTCAAATTATACTTGTGATATTTATTTAATATCCTGGATTAATTAAATAGGGAATGCTAGAAATAAATAAAAATTGTGATTACTTTTAGCTCTAATTTTTAATTTAAATTATAGTATAATAATTAACAGTTAATGCGTGATAAGACAATTAGCATCACAAATAACAGATAATCTTTTTTTACCCATTAATTAACTGGAAATGTCTAAAGTAATTAGGGAGCATCCCAAATGTGTAAATTTATTTTTTTTGGTAGTGTGAACATCTTGCTCACTTGCAGGCAGTAGGGAGCGAGACGCTCCCACTACGAATTTTATTTTTGCAAAATTGGGATACTCCCAGTAATTACAATATGTATTACCATTATTTTCTATGAATTATACCCTTTTAATAAATTTAGCTGCTGCAATTACAGCTTGTCCAAGGGATAAGCCTCCGTCATTACAGGGAACTAAACTGTTGGTGAGTACGCTGATTCCTGCTGCTTGTAAGCCCTTAGTTACTTGTTCTAATAAAATACTATTTTGAAATACTCCTCCTGTAAGGGCTACGTAATTTATCGAGTTTTGTTTACGCAGAATATTTACCATTTCCACAATGGCGATCGCCAATCCTATATGG
This sequence comes from Rivularia sp. (in: cyanobacteria), assembly GCA_050042755.1. Lineage (GTDB taxonomy): Bacteria > Cyanobacteriota > Cyanobacteriia > Cyanobacteriales > Nostocaceae > Rivularia. The sequence goes on along the minus strand of JBHJJJ010000111.1, from coordinate 2,607 downwards.
AATTTTGCAGCAATTATTTTTGCGGGAGTTTGCTGTTTTAAATCATTAAGCACCATTTGCCACATAGGACATGGGTCTATATAATAAATGCTATCTAAAAAGTTGAGTGAAAAAGGATAAGTTAGCGTTTCTTTACGTTGTTCTAATAGATTTTTATCTATTAAAGCTTCCATTTCAATTGCTGCTTGTCCCTCATAGCTACATTCTTCTCGGCAAATCCCGATAGCTGCTGCTACTGCATCAAATAGCCTTCCCATTGATGATGTGAAAGGTGTATTTAAAGATTTTTCTTTGATTTGATTGAGCAGTGCAAGTGGTTTATTTTCTAAGTATTTTATAATTTCTAATTCTCCATATTTTTGTTTAATTTTTGTCCAATTTAAGAAAGATATCAATTGCGCATAGGTATTACGCCAGGGTTGATAATTTGCTTGCTCGCCACCAATTAAAGGAACTGGTTTGAGTGCTGCTACTCTAGTAAAACTTTGATAATTCGCTAACAAAAACTCTCCACCCCAAAGAGTATTATCTTCACCGTAACCTAAACCGTCTAAAGCAATACCTAAAATGGGTGTTGAATCTAAAGGTAGATTATTTTCTGCCATACAAGCAGCTATGTGAGCATGATGATGCTGAATATTATAAACTTTAATTTTATTTGCAATTGCTAATTCTTTACCAAGCTTTGTTGATAAATATTCTGGGTGTTTATCTACTGCTACAGCTTGCGGTTGATGTGCAAATAAATTTAAATATGAATTAAGTGTTTGCTGATAATTTTTAAATACTGTGGCTTTTCCTAAATCTCCTAAGTGTTGAGATAAAATTGCTTCTCCATCTCGCAATAAACAAAAGGTATTTTTCAACTCACTACCCATTGCTAAAATTTGCGGCACATTTTCAAAACCCGATGGTAAATTTATTGGTGCTGGTACATATCCTCTAGCACGACGAATTATTTGTAATTTCTCTCCTACTACTCTTACTACCGAATCATCAACTCGATTAATAATCTCTCTATTATGAAGGAGAAAATAATCAGCGACTTTACTTAATTTTTCTCGTGCTTCATAATTATCAATACATTGCGGCTCATCTGTAAGATTACCACTAGTTAATACAATTGGACGATCCATCCGCCTCATAATTAAGTGATGCAAAGGCGTGTAAGGTAACATGAAACCTAAGGTATTTGCGCCTGGAGCGATTAAGGGGGAGAGGGAGACTAGGGGGTGGGGAGAATTATCTGTTATATTAATTAAGACAATTGGTGCAACGACGCTTGTCAGTAATTCTTTTTCTCTGTGGCTAGGTTTACAGTATTGCTCAATTACCTCTATATCTCTTGCCATTAAAGCAAACGGTTTATCATAACGTTGCTTACGCGATCGCAATTTTTCTACTGCTGTTTGATTTGTGGCATCACAAGCAAGATGAATTCCACCTAAGCCTTTAATAGCAATTATCTCGCCTTTTTGCAATAAAGTACAGACAGCATCGACATCATCTAACATCGAAAACATTGAGGCTGTCACAGGTTTCCTATCAGCACGTTCTAACCATGTTTGAGGACCACAGGTATAACAAGCTACTGGCTGTGCGTGAAAGCGACGGTTTTCGATATCTTCGTATTCCTTGCTGCATTGGGGACACATTGCAAAAGCCGCCATACTGGTATTATGGCGATCGTAAGGAATCGCACCTATGATACTGAAACGAGGGCCGCAATGAGTACAGTTTGTAAAAGGGTAACGATAGTAACGACTTAGAGGATCGAAAATTTCTTGTTTACAAGGCAAGCAAGTAGCAGCGTCAGGGACAATTTGTGTTTTTATCGCTGTATTAATACTATTAGAAATTACAAAATCAGTAAATATTAACTCATTTTGAGAAGGAGTTCGCGTTAATTGATGAATTGTGGCTAAAGGAGGAGATTCTTGCTGTATTTTTTGAATAAATTCTTCTATGGATTCTTGACTGCCAGAGACTCTAATTAATACACCTTCACCATCATTACAAATATCACCGTTTAATCTCAAATCTTTCGCAATGCGGTAAACTGTAGGACGAAATCCTACTCCTTGAACTGTACCGCGAATTCTAATTTCTTCAGTATACATAAGTAGGTTGGCCTTGAAAATAGTAGTCTTGGTAAGTGAGTAGTGAATAGGAGTGAGGGGAAGGAGGGTAATTTACATCTAGGCTTACTTAGGGTATTGCAACGACATTGAGATTCATTCTGATTTAATTAATTTTCCATAACAGAACTCTATTATTTCCAGAATCAGCTATAACTGCTGTATTATTATGTATATTAATGCCATAAGACCAATTCAAACTATTACGGGTTGGTAAACCATAATCGCGGTTTTCTCCTTTACTTTGAAAATCATTTTGTCCTATTACCAAATCAGCATTAGCACCTTGTAACGATAAAATTGATTGTGGTTTTTTCCATGCTAATAACCGAGAGTTAGCTGTATCGGTAACTAATAGCCAATCTTTGGTAGCAGCAACACCATAAGGCATACTTAAGCTATTCGCTTTGGGAAAATAAACTCCCTGATTCATTTCGACGATATCAAAGCTTGTTTGTCCCAAAACTAC
>JBHJJJ010000110.1:0-14469 GCA_050042755.1 Rivularia sp. (in: cyanobacteria) | reverse complement strand
CATTAATTCGGCTATATTGTCAATAAAGTCTGAAATACTCCCATTATTCATTACTTCTTACTTCTTACTCATTACTTCTTACTCATTACTTCTTACTCCTTACTCAGCCTATACTCTAAATTTAGATGCGTTTGCCCTGGTTGGGGGGAGGTTAATAATTTGTATTCTATTCAAATGAAAATGGTTATATCTATCACCATTTCGGATTGCAATATAAATTAATCTTTGCCTAAATAACTATCTAGTCATTAATAATCAAAACTCTTTAATTTGGTAGCTTTCGTTACTAAAAATATATCAATAAATTGACAATTATTTTGTCCTCAAATTATCCGGAACCTTCAAATAGCTGTATGTAGTTAGAGGTGTTCCTAAAGGTGGAAATGCATAAGTTATAAAATCTGTATCTATTTATATATAGAAAAGGATTTTAACTTAACTCTTAGGCATTAAAAAAATGAGGTACTAATCATGACTAGCTTTACTCAAATAAAATCTCGACGCGATTTTCTTTCTCCAATTCGTCAATGGCTGGATTCTCAAGAAATTCACAATGCAAAATTAGCTCATATTCTGTGTAAACTGATTCCCGCACAATGTCCTTTTGAACGCGATATAGTAGTTTTTGGTCGCAAGTTATTTCATATTCCTCCCATGTGCAAGTTAAATCCCCTTTACGAACAAGTGGTGACTTTACGCTTTAAAGCTTTGTGCTATCTTGCTGATGAATGTGGTGAGGATATTACAGCTTATTGCTAAGAGCAAATGGGTAGTTTTACAGTTATTGTTGTTCCTTCTCCAACTGAAGATTTAATTAACAATTCACCATTATGAGATTCTACTATGCGTTTAACTATTGCCAGCCCTAATCCAGTTCCAGAGGATTTTGTCGAGTAAAAAGGCTGAGTCAGTTTTGGCAAAATCTCTGGAGGGATGGGTTCGACACCGTTGCAAATGTTAATCGATACTTGTCCTTTAAGATTATTTTCAAGCTGAATTTTGACAGTTTCTCCGATGCTTATCGCTTCGCAAGCGTTACGAACTAGGTTAATAATTATTTGTTTGAGTTTGTCTTTATCTCCCATCACATGATGTTGAGTGGATGGGGGATAAAATTCTATACAGCGCTGGGTTGCAGATGACATCATTCGCAGCGATTGTAGCATTTCTGTAATAAATTTATTGATATCAATTGCTTGTAGCTGTAATTTCTGAGGTTTTGCATATAGCAAGATTTCTTTTAACAATCTTTCTAATCTATCTGCTTCTTCTAATGCTAGAGATAATCGCATTTGAGAGCCTTCGGATTTATCAATTCTATTAAAGTAATTCAATCCCATTTTCATGGTAGTAAAAGGGTTGCGAATTTCGTGAATTATACCTGAAGCAAATTCCCCAATTGCTGCCAAACGCTCTTTTTCCACAAGTTTTGCTTGTGCTGCTTTTAACTCTTCCGTTCTTTTTGCGACTTCGGCTTCTAATTTTTGATTAAATTGACGTTGTTGCTGATAAAGTTGATAATTATCGATTGCTGTTGCTGCACGTTCGGCAAATAATTCTACAATCTCAACTTCTTCAGAATTATACTTGCGGGGTTGTTGATGAAAGGAGCAAATTGTACCAATAACCTTTCCTTGAGATGTGCGTAAAGGAATTCCTAAATAAGAACGATATCCTTCTGGCACTTGACCGTATTCCGTGCAGATTTTGGTATCATCAATTGTGAGACTTTTCCCTGTTTCTACTACCGTTCCAGTTACAGTACCGTGTAGCGAATAGGTTGTTTCATAATCATCTAGTTCTACACTGCTAGCTAGTATTTTGTCAAAACCATTGTGACAAAGGGTGACTACAGACCAATCAATAGTAATTAGCTTACTAACAGCTATAGAAATTTCTTGTAAAAATTTGTTTAGTTCGCCATTTCGATAACTAAGAGATGATAAAACTTCTAAAGTTCGCTGTTTCTGCTGCCAATGCTGAGGTTCTGATAGCATAGATTTGTCCTAAATAATTATTTGATAATATGAATTTTTTTTTAATTTTGAAATACTTTTTTGAGTAATATTAATAATTTTATACTTTGGATCGAGATAATATACAATAAATATAAATAATGTACAATACTTTTTCTAAAATAAAAGCTAAGTAATTGTAACATCAAGCATTGAAAAAAATCACGATCTATACATAAAATCAAAGCAGAAGACAATTTTAAATATTTAGAATAATTAACCTTTATGACTGCGCATATTTTATTGGTAGAAGACGAAGTTAAACTAGCTAAATTTGTAGAATTAGAGTTGGGTTTTGAAGGTTATCAAGTCAGCGTCGCAAATGATGGATTAGCCGGATTAACTATGGCACGGGAATCTCATCCCGATTTAATACTTTTGGACTGGATGCTGCCCGGAATGACTGGCTTAGAGATTTGCAGACGCTTACGAAGCACCGGGGATAAAGTACCAATCATTTTGCTAACCGCTAAAGATGAAGTTAGCTCGCGCGTTGCTGGTTTAGATGCTGGTGCGGATGATTATGTAGTAAAACCTTTCAGTGTGGAAGAGTTGTTAGCAAGAGTACGAGCACGTATTCGCAGAACATCTGAAGAAGGTTCCGAAGATATTTTACAATTTGAAGATTTAAAATTAAACCGCAGCACTCGGGAAGTTTACAGAAATTCGCGATTAGTTGATTTAACAGCTAAAGAATTTGATTTACTCGAATATTTACTCTCCCATCCGCGACAAGTTATCACACGCGATCGCATTCTCGAAGAAGTCTGGGGTTACGATTTTATGGGAGATTCCAACATTATTGAAGTTTACGTGCGTTACCTGCGATTGAAGTTGGAAGCTAGTAAAGAAAAGCGTCTAATTCAAACGGTACGTGGTGTTGGTTATGTTTTGCGAGATTGACTCTGCATGGCTGGGTTTCTACTTGCATTTGTGTGAGAACTTTTTGATTGCAAAATAATTTAAAACTTACCTAAGCGTCACAAAATTATCCAAAGTAAGTTCATTTCTTGCAGCTCGACGAGAAACCAAGTTTTGCCAGCATGTTTTGACATCATTATTTTTTGTAATGATGTCAATTTGAGCTTGGTTTTAATAGAAGTTAACAACAAAAATAAACTAATTAATATAAAGGATTACATAGTCAAGCACAAACATAAATTACTATAAAAAGTTGGAGCAAGTCTAGGATGTTTATGTAAATATTATTTAAAAAGAATATTGCACTGTTGTGGCGAAATGTCTAGTTATGTCTGGCAAATCCTGTACTAAGAGGGAACTCTCACAAGCTAAAATTGCAGGGTGAAGTTAGTGAGTGGTGAGTAGTGAGTAGTAAAAATTAACCAAGGACTTAGTTCACTTGGTGAACTACTAGGATGTAATCTAATTAACTAAATTTCAAAGTTTGTTTTGATTTTCTCGATCGTACTCCCTATGCTTTATCCTCCCCTCAGCATAAATCATACCTTGATTCACCAACGCAGAAGAATTTAACACAATCCCAGCTTACTCTCAGCAAAAACTCATAATCGGGAGGGTAAATCATATTTAAATAAATATATTAAACATTAAATCTGCCACCAGATTTTTGTCAGCCTTGTAGAATCAACAGTGGTGCAGGTATTTTACCTGTTACCGCTTTTTTCAATTAGTTCTACTTTCTGCTGGCATTCATCCAAATGAATGTTACTGATATTACTAAAAATTACGTAAAAGATACTAGATACCGGAGTGCAATGACCTACCTAGAAACAGCAGCCCAATTTTACAGTGAAGTAGCACAAACGCCCGAAGTAGGGCTTTGTTGCGTACAAAGTACGCCAATGCAGTTACCGGGGTTGCATATTCCTCTGAAGATGCAGGAGATGAACTACGGTTGTGGTACAACGGTTCATGCTAACGAACTGAGTAATAAACCCACCGTGTTATATGTAGGTGTTGGTGGTGGTTTAGAAGCTTTGCAATTTGCTTATTTTTCCCGTCGTGGGGGTGGAGTAATTGCGGTAGATCCAGTTGCAGATATGCGCGAAGCTGCGAAGCAAAATTTAGAACTTGCAGCAAAAGATAATCCTTGGTTTGATACGAGTTTTGTAGAAATTCGCGCAGGGGATGCTTTTAATCTCCCAGTTGCTGATAGTTCAGTTGATGTTGTAGCACAAAACTGTCTTTTTAATATTTTTGAACCGGAAGATTTAACTCGTGCTTTAAAAGAAGCATATCGCGTTTTAAAACCGGGTGGACGCTTGCAAATGAGCGATCCAATTGCGACTCGTACAATACCAGAACATTTAAAGAAAGATGAGCGATTACGAGCAATGTGTTTATCTGGTGCGTTGACTTATGAAGAGTATATTCAACGTATTATAAATGTTGGTTTTGGACAAGTTGAAATTCGCGCTCGTCGTCCTTATCGTCTGTTGGAAGCGACTACTTATAATTTAGATGAAAATTTACTTTTGGAAAGTCTTGACTCGGTAGCTTTTAAAGTAGAAATACCAGAAGATGGAGCTTGTGTTTTTACTGGTAAAACAGCAATATATGCTGGTTCTGAACCATTTTTTGATGATAACAACGGTCACATTCACCAGCGAGGAATTCCAGCGGCAGTATGCGATAAAACTGCTAGAAATCTGGCTGCTGCATTACCCGAAAAAGTTATTGTCACCGATTCAACTTGGTATTATGACGGCGGCGGTTGCTGTTAGTATTAGTATCAGTTAGGAGTTAAGAGTGAGGAATTAGGAGTTAGGAGTTAGGAGTTAGGAGTTAGGAGTTAGGAGTTGGGAGTTAAGCTGGTGTGCTGCTAAATTATATAAAGCTAAAAAATGAAAGTATTGTAGTGGGAGCATCTTGCTCCCTAGAATTATCCAAATTAAGTGCGTAGCAGCTTAGGAGTTAGGAGTTAGGAGTGGGTTATACCGTTTCTGTGTAAAGATGTGCGGGAGTTCAGCCCACGTTTGTGGGCTTTGTATCTATAGCCCCAGCCTCTCGACGGCTGCGGGTTATGTAGCGCAGTATTATACAGAATTGGTATTAGCAGTTAGGAGTTGAGAGTGAGGAATTGTAGAACGATCGCAAGGGATGCATTTGTTTGATATTTTTGATTAAAAACCTTTTATATAGCTATCATTAGGAGTTATTAAAAATCACAAATCAAAAATAGAAAATCCAAGCAAAAAATTAAAAACTACTCATTGTCATGGTACTGTTCACTGTTCACTGTTAGCTGTTAACGGATAAAATTATGATTCAAACTACAGTCACACCTTTCAAAAATAAACTTATTTCTCCTTTGACAAAAAAGGAAATCAACGTTTTACAAATTAATTTAGGTAAGCGTTGTAATCTTGCTTGCAGCCATTGTCATGTAGAAGCGGGGCCAAAAAGAACTGAAGAACTTTCTCGTCAAGTTTGCGAACAGTTAATTGAAGTAATTAACAGATTTCCTGAAATTAAAATTGTAGACTTGACTGGTGGCGCACCGGAAATGAATTATGGATTTAAACCAATTGTTGAAGCTGCAAGAAAAAATGGTAAACAGGTAATTGTTCGGTCTAATTTAACGATTTATTTTGAAGATGGATTTGGCGATATCCCGGAATACTTTGCTAAACATAAAGCTCGGGTTGTTGCTTCTTTACCCTGTTACCTAGCTGATAATGTTGATAAAATGCGCGGTGATGGTGTTTTTAATGCTTCCGTAAAAGCGCTGCAATGGTTGAATGAACTGGGTTATGGATCCCATTCAGATTTAATTTTGGATTTAGTTTATAACCCACAATTACCCACGAGTGAACAGTTTTCTCTGACTCCCAATCAAGTTAACTTAGAACGAGATTACAAAAAGTTCTTGCAAGATAACTTTGGCATTGTATTTAATAATTTGTTCGCCATCACTAATTTACCAGTTGGCAGAACTAAATTCCATTTAGAAAGAACTAAATTATACACGCCTTACTTACACTTTTTGTCATCAAATTTTAACGCTGGTACCATTGAAAATCTGATGTGTCGTGACGAACTCTCAATTGATTATCTCGGTAACGTCTACGATTGCGATTTTAACCAAATGATGAATATTCCAGCCAAAACTGATAGCGGAGAAACTATTACGGTAGCGAAATTGCTCGAAGCTGGTAATTTAAACTTGATTGATGAGGTGCAAACTGCTAACTATTGTTATGGTTGCACTGCTGGTAGCGGTTCGAGCTGTGGTGGTGCTTTATTATAGATATAGCATTCTTTAATCATTTATGGTAATACAGTTTTACCAAATTGGGGATACAAATTATAGGGATAGGAGATGTTGCAATGTACGTGCCGTCTCTAAATTAAGGTGAAACGATATTAGTGGGTATGTGGCTCTTAATTATTTTTCAGGCTTAACTGTTGCTCCTGAATGCATAATTTCTCAATAAAATAAGCTCGTTACCAAAATTGTTACCAGGGAACTATTGCTGCAGGCAAATTATACAATGAGAACAAATAAAGCAAGTCTCCTTACACCATATTAAAAACCGTGGTCCTCCCTGAAATATCCCGCGGTTTTATTTTTTTGTTTATAAGTATTTAACTCCCTCTAATGTCGCTGCTGCAAATAGATGATTATCTAATCAAAAATCTCGTTACCAAATTTGATACGAAGGGTGTTTATACAGCAATTTGCTGGTTATAATGATATTAAAGTTAAGCTCCTCACATTACATTTAAAAGCCGTGAAACTTTTAGTTTCGCGGTTTTTTATATTTTTTAACCCATGTAAGTAGGTTGGCGTTGAAAATAGTAATTGGGGGAAGTGAGTAGTGAATAGTGAATAGCGTTACTCTGACGAGTCGTGCCGCGCTGTAGCTTGCGTCACCCGGAGGGTGATACGCGCAGCGTGTCCGATAGGACATAAAGTGCGGTCTTGGGGTCTCCCCAAGTGGAGCAACTTTTCAGCCTTAGTGAGTAGTAACAAGGTTTTGGAGTAAGTTTACATCCTGTAATATAGTTGGGTTTATTTCTACCGACTTACTTAGTGGAGATACATTTATGTGATGTAACTATTTTATAGTAATTGTGTACTCGTTAAAAAATTGAACTTTAAATTGTATCAACGCAAAAGGGATAGATAAGCTGATGTGCAGCTAAATTATATAAAGCTAAAAAATGAAAGTATTGTAGTGGGAGCATCTTGCTCCCTATAATTATCCAAATTAAGTGCGTGACAGCTTACTTTCAATATGTATTAAACTGACAACATTATAAAATAATATTATTCAGCAAATAAATTTCCTTCATCCCGACGACGATTAATTAAACCGGGTAATTTTTTCCCTTCTGCATAAACCCAACGATCTAATTCGCTTGGTACAGCATTATAGTTTCCATTATTTAACTTGGCTAACAATGTAGACGATTTAAACTGTGTTTCGCCAATGTTAAAAACAAAACTGACAAGGGCATCAAATTGATTTTGATTCAGGGCTACTTTTACAAGTTTATGAATGATTTCTTCTGCTTGGATGACATCAGCACGTAAAATTTCCATCGCTCGCTGTTGGGTAATTCCACGTTTAAATTCTTCTGGTTCGCTACCATTTATCGGTCCGTAATGCACCAAATGACCAATACCAATTGTTGCATGATTAGCTGGATCGTTGTAAAGATGTAGAATCATTCCTTCATGCTTTGCAATAAATTTTAAACCTTTATTACTTATTCTTTGATTATCGTCATCAACTTTATTATTAGGTAAGGAACTATTATTAGTATGATTTAATGGTAAATAAACAATTTGACCGATTTTTAACCGTCGCGCTTCAGTTTCAGAAAAACATTCTCCCGTATCTTTAGTTATCTCTCGCCAACGATTGGCGCTACCTAAATGACGTTGTGCGATCGCACTCAAGGTATCGCCAGCTTTGATAGTGTAAGAACTACGCTTGTTCATTATCCATGTTACTATATGAGTTTTAATAATTAGATATTACAAGAAACCCGGTTTTTCAAATAACCGGGTTTCTCAATTCCTTACTAATTATTTAGAAGTGTTTACTGCTTTACTATTTTTGTTCACAATTACTGTATAGTCTTTCAATTCATGTGCCAAGTTTATTAAGCAGTAAAAGCAAAATTATCGGCACTCAAACTATCGGCGCTAATTCCTTGTAAAATCGCTAAATCCGCAACAGGTACAGCAATTAGAGTATTGTTTTCCTGTTGAGTGATACTTAAATCTTCAAACCCAATACCCAAACCAGCTATACCAAGCACATCTTCGCAACTGGTAAAATCAGTAATCATATTTACTGCATCGGGAATTTCAGCCACAGCAATCCAAAATTGATCTTTACCTGCACCGCCAGTAATAATATTCTCACCACCGGAAGTTGCAAAGAATTTGTCAGCGCCTTCACCACCGCTTATTCTATCTTTTGTTCCCAAAACCAAAGTATCGTCTCCGCTACCGGCATAAATACGATTACCGCCTGCACTGCTAATGGAAGCATCGATTAAATCGTTAGAGTCGCCAGCGAAAATAATTTGGTTACTATCCTCTACTTCGATAGTCTCGCCATTTATGCTTCCAAATAGTGGTTTAAAGGATGGTAGTGTGGGATTATTAGGCTCTACTGGTGTGACTTCAATTCTTTGTCCGACTTCATCTAGAGTATCCTGTATTTGGTCAACATAAGTTTCTCCTACTCTACCAGTATCTAGCAGTTCCTGAGTTTTTAACGTAAAAAACGCTACGTCTTCATGAGAACCGAAGCCGAGGGGTAAATTAAATTCGTCATTCCAATCATCAATATGAACGTGTGGTGGTGGAACTTCTCCAAAGGGATTTAAGGGTGGACGAGACCAGAAGTTTAAACCAGTAAATTCACCATCTCCTATGGTAGTTTTTTCACCTACATTAATGCCGTCAGGTTCAAAAAATACCCCGTCTTGCAAAATTTCTAATGTGTTAGTATCGAAAGCAAAATTAAATTCAGGAAAAGTGAGATGGTTATCTTCGTAAGTTTTCAATAGATTACCATCAGGATCGAAGAAAGAAATATCGAAAGAGTTTAAATCTTCCTCTCGTACAATTCCATCTTCATAGGATTGATTGGAATCATAACTGAATTCTCCTTGTACACTGAAACCAGCAATTTGCCCCTTCCAATCAAAGTTAAAAGCAGCTAATAATGGTTCTTCTGTATCCACCACAGCCATCCGAGAAACTTGCCCCCGAAGCTCAAATCCACCAGACACTTCATAGGTGTCTAAATCTATCCTCTTTCCACCTTCGTCTGAATAGGTAAAGAAATAATCCTCATCAATTTCGCCGATACGAGAAAAGTGTCTTGCACTTTCAGGTACCGTTAGATTCCCCACATCAATGTAATCGACTTGATTTGTGCTCAAGTCTAAAACCGCTACATTGTCACCCTCTGTTTGAGGTATCCAGGCTTCCCAATCGCTACCATCTTGATAAAATTCAGTTCCATTAACGCTAACTCCACCACCAATAGTTACTTCTCCATCAAACTCTGGCTGAGTATGAGTATCGAGAGTGGTATCCCAAATGCCGATATCGTTTTCTTCTGCTCCAGCATTAAGAATCAGAATATATTCATCATTTGGTGTATGAGCAATTCTCCCTTGTATGGGATATTGATCTAAAACAACTTCATTAGTCTTGGTATCGATAAAAGAAAATCCCGCACCACCGGTAAGCTGAAAAATTGCCAGTCCAGTTCCAGGATCGTAACCTTTATCGTGAGTACCGATGTCAGGATTACCACCTCCTATTTCTATGGGTGGACTGACTTCTCTAGTCTCTACATTAATAGGAAATACTGCTGGTTCTCTGGTATTAGTAACGTAAGTATTTACTCCCAAGTCTGGTGATACAAGTAACTTGGCATGACCGGTACCAACTGTATTGGTAGCGATGAATTCCGATACCTCTAAAGTATCTTGATCGATAACGTTAAATCCACCGTCACCATCCACATGAACCCAAAGCTCATCACCATATACAAAGCTGTGAACTGGGCGATCGCCAACATCTAAGATAGTTTCAACTTCGTAACTATCAGTATCAATAACTACTACTTTATCAGCATTTCTAGCATTAACAAATATCCGTTTTCCGTCATTACTAACGATCGCATCTGCCCAAGCAGCACCTTCGCCATTTCCACCCTCATTTTCTGGTGCTGTAATTGCAGATAGTTCTGGTATGGTAAATTCTTTTATAACGGAAAAGTTGTCTGATTCGCTATCGGCTACTGTAATTCCCCAGGTGTTACTTTCAGCGTCTTGCCAGAAATAATAGACTTCACTTGATTGATTTATTTTCATCTTTGGCTATCTAAAGTTTAACAATCTACAATTAGTATTTAGATATATTAGTTACATCTAAACTGTCTAAAGTATATGCGAAAATACGCTTATCTCAATGTAACTATTTTTAGCACGCTTCAAATATAAATGCGTAAATAATCCCTGAATTTTTTAATATTTATCTGTATTCTTTTGTGAAAAATAAGACTTTTTATTTTAGATAGTTACAGCAAAATAAGACGAATTATTAAGGACTAAAATAGCCTTATAACTCGACAAACAAGAAATTATGTATATCCTAATAATTTTGATTTAAGTGTTTAATTTTAGAAAATATCATTTTTTAAAAATAATGGCAAAAGACAACTTGTCACAGATTGGATAAAAGTATAAATGATTAATTTTGCTTAATAATTCGTCAATCAATTGATCGAATATTTCCAGAATTAATCGTTTTTTATTAAAAAAAATTTAGATTTATGTAGAGAATATAAGCCTACAAAGAAACCTAATCTAGCTTTAATAATTTTAATAATTTCAAATAGATTTGGTCTTCATTTAATATAGAGTAATTGTGTGAAGAGTGTATCGAAGGAAGGAAAAGTCATGAAAGCGGTATTAATGACAGCACCCGGAAGTCCGGAAGTTTTGCAATTAAGGGAAATTCCCAACCCGCTTCCTCCTCAAAATACAGAACTTTTGGTACGTTTAAAAGCTGCTGGTGTTAACCCCATCGATACAAAACTTCGCAAACGCGGTACTTTTTATGCCGATAAAATGCCTGCAATTTTAGGATGCGATGGTGCGGGTGTGGTAGAAGCTGTGGGAAGTGCAGTTAAGCGTTTTCGCGTAGGAGATGAAGTATATTTTTGCAATGGTGGAATAGGCGATCGCCAAGGGAATTATGCTGAATTCACAACTGTTGAGGAGCGGTTTGTGGCTCATAAACCGCAATCTGTATCTTTCATAGAAGCTGCTGCTGCACCTTTGGTATTGATTACGGCATGGGAGGCTTTGTACGAACGCGGACGTTTAGAACCCGGTGAAAAGGTGTTAATTCATGCCGGTGCCGGTGGTGTGGGACATGTTGCAATTCAACTCGCGAAGCTTAAGGGTGCTGATGTTTGCACTACGATAAGTTCTCAAAAGAAAGCTGATTTTGTCAAGCATCTGGGGGCTGATTATGCAATTAACTACCAGCAAACTGATTTTGCAAAAGCCGTTTTAGATTGGACAAACGGTGAAGGTGTAGATTTAGCCTTCGATACCGTTGGTGGGGAGACTTTTGAGAAAACATTTCCAGCGATACGGATTTACGGCGATATCGTGACGATTCTACAGCCGAGTGACAAAACTAATTGGAAAATAGCGAGACAGCGCAATCTGAGGATTGGTTTGGAATTGATGTTAACGCCGATGATGCAAGGATTGGTAGAAGCACAAGCCCATCATGGGGAGATTTTATCAGAATGTGCGAAGTGGATGGATGAGGGAAAGTTGAAGGTTTCTGTGAATCAGACTTTTGGATTGTCAGAAGTGGCGAAAGCCCATGAGTTGTTGGAAGCGGGTTCGATGATGGGGAAACTAGTTATTGTGAATGGATGATTGGTTGATTATGAGCATTTTGTAGGGTGCCCTGCGGCAACGTAATGGTTGTGGGAAAACAGATACGTTAGTTAATGCCGCAGGGCACCATTTTGGTTCAAAAAAGAAATTACTTCCTTAAAAATTTCTCCCCCTTTTGCTCCTCTGACTTAATTTGTGTTACGGCAACGAAGTAGTTGTGCAGACAACAATATGCGATCGAATAGTTCGCTATAAGCGAACAAAATTCACAATCTATGGTATATTCAATTTAGTCGGATAAAAGGAGATATTTGCCATTTACTGGATCGCTTCGGCGTTCTGCGGAAGATTAATTATATATCTTCTACCGTGTTTCTAATTCATCTAGTAAAGAGCCATGTAAAAGTAAATTGATGCGGTACGTCAAACTAGAGACTTATTGAAAGACTCCAGGAACGATCGCTCGCCGAATTTATTATTACAAGAATCGTAAAAATGTTTAACAAACATAGAACTGTAAATATTGTCTCTATGAGAAAGCTGTTCTAGGTTACTAACAAAACTAAGCTAGGAGAATGAATAGAAAACACTCAAGCGCAGCTCTGGCAATTTAGCTGCGGCGGCTAGATATAGGGAGGGTAAAAACTGCTGTTCTCCTGGTTTGTTTGAGGCAACACTTATTTGCGAAAGCGTAAATAAGTGCAGACGAACCAAAATAAAAAGGAGCATTTTTATGCCAGACAAATCCGACAAACAGCAGCAGCAATCGAAAAAGCGTAAATCCAAACGGTGGCTGAAATGGCTCCGTAAACCTCAAACGCTCCGTCTACTGTTTAAACTTGGTCCAATTATCTTTAATTTCTTAAAATGGTTGGTCGAGCTTTTACAGGATTAATGTAGATTGCTTACCTCTTTCTATCTAAAATGACCCCTTAATATCCTCTGTTTAAAGGAGGTTGTATATGTTAAATGAAGCTCTAAGATTAATTAGAGTATTCTATGATTTATCCCAGAAGCAGCTTGCAGAAAAACTAGGAATATCAAAATCATATCTTTCGGAAATTGAGTCAGGTAAAAAAACTCCTACTATTGATTTGCTAAATCGTTACGCAGATTATTTTGATATACCAGTATCCTCTATTATGTTCTTTGCAGAAAATTTAGATAAGCATACAAAAGTAGAAAATCTGAGGACTTTTGTATCTACTAAAATTCTAGCTATTCTTAATTTTATTGCGGAAAGGTCTGGTAATTCTTATGCCGAAGAATAGTTATACTGGCGGATACGAACTAAATCAATCACCTTTTTACTGCTTGAAGTCTAAATTTAAACTTTCAAAGCTTTTACATGTAGGCAAAAGCAAGCTAAAAATACTTACCAAGTCCGAAGATTTGTATCGAGAAGAGAAGATTACTGGAAAAAATGGTAAATCTCGTCCGGTACAAAAACCAAGACCTGACTTAAAAAAAGTTCAAAAGCGAGTTGAAAAGCTTCTAAAACGAATCAAAATTCCAATTTATATACATGCTCCTGCAAAGGGAATTTCTCATATTAATAATGCTCAAGCTCATATAAATGCTGCGGTAGTGAGAACGCTTGATATTGAAAAATACTTTGCCTCTACACCATCAAGGCATGTTTATTCATTCTTCCATAAATGGCTGAAATGTTCTCCAGACGTTGCTGCTGTTTTAACCAAAATATTAACATTTAAAGGTTCTTTACCAACCGGGAGTCCATCAAGTCCCATTATTTCCTATTTTTCACATATAAAGATGTGGGAATCAATTAATGAAATTGTTAATCATTATAACTGTAATTTAACTGTTTACATGGATGATGTAACTATTTCAGGTGATTGTGTTCCCGATCAATTAATTTGGCAAATAAAACAGCAGTTTTACCGTTGTGGATTACGTAGTAATGATAAAAAGGAAAAATGTTACATTCGCAAAAACTCATATGAAATAACTGGAATCATCGTTACAGAAAAAGGTGAGTTAAAGATTCCTAATCGTCAGCACAAAAAAATGTATAAGATTCGCCAAGCACTTCGTTTAGAAACTGAACCAAAAAAGCGTCAAAAGCTTATACAAAGTTTGAAAGGTTTAAAGGCATATGAGCGACAAATCACAATGGTAAAGTCTGCTTAATTTGATTGAAATTTCAACAGTGGTGTTATCTTCAACAATATTAAAATCATCGAAAGGATAACAAAATGAATACTTCTATAATTGACGAGTTAATTGAACAAGTAAAAACCATGCCACAGCAGCAGCAATCACAGGTGCTGGATTTTGCTCGCAAGCTAGTAAAAACAGAAATTAAAGGTACTCCAGGGCAACAATTATTGCGTTTTGCAGGTTCTATTCCCGCTGATGAGCTTCAATTAATGCGTGAAGTGATTGAGCAAGGCTGCGAGCAGGTAGATGTCGATGAGTGGTAGATTCCTGCTAGATACCAACATTATCATTGCTCTTTTTGCAGACGAAGAAGTAGTTAAAAATAACCTCGCTCAAGCCAACGAAGTGCTCATTTTCAGCAGATTGAAAATTTGCGATCGCTAACTTG
>JBHJJJ010000109.1:0-24209 GCA_050042755.1 Rivularia sp. (in: cyanobacteria) | reverse complement strand
CCCCCCTCTCTCCTCACCACTCACTCATTACTTCTATCTCATTACTCCTTTCTTTTTACTACTAACTCATTACTACTTACTCATTACTACTAACTCATTACTCCTAACTCATTACTCCTAACTCATTACTCCTAACTCCTTACTCCTAACTCATTACTCCTAACTCATTACTCCTTACTCCTTACTTATTATTTATGCATTCCCAAATACAAATTGTAAAAAGCGAGAAATCCGTACCTTTATAGTCGTTATCGGTTGCGTTAGTATGTACTACAGTTAATAGCGTTAATTCAGGCAACGGTTGAAAAATGGAAAATTCCCCCATCAAGGCTATGCAAGCGCCTTATACGGGCGACAATTCTTATCGCACGCCACCTCCAGATTTACCTTCACTATTGTTGAAGGAACGTATTGTGTATCTGGGAGCGCCACTGGTGCCAGAAGTCACAAAATTAATCATTGCCGAACTGCTTTTTTTGCAATCCGAAGACCCAGATAAGCCAATTAAAATTTATATTAACTCTGTTGGCACCAGTTACGGCGATCAACCCATTGCTTTTGAAACAGAGGCTTTTGCTATATTCGATACAATGAAGTATATCAAACCTCCCATCCATACTATTTGTATTGGTCAAGCGATGGGTATGGCTGCAATGTTACTCAGTGCTGGAACAAAAGGTTGTAGAGCGGCTTTACCTCATGCTTCTATCGTTTTAAAGCAGCCTATTAGTGGTACTAGAGGACAAGCCACTGATATTCAAATTATGGCGAAAGAGGTATTTGTCAATAAAGAGGCAATGGTTGATATCTTTACTCGCAACACCGGACAAGAAAAAGAAAAAGTTAAAAAAGATATGGATCGTTTGTTCTACATGACACCAGAACAAGCTGTAGAATACGGTTTGATTGACAGAGTTTTTGAAAGCAAATCGCAACTAGATTCTGAATCTGCCGCACCAGCTGGAGTTCTATAGAGAAGGTTCGCCCTCAAATAACTATAGGGATGAAATTTATTATTGTAGGTTCATCCAAGAGCAGTTTATTACTGTAATAATTTAGAGTCTGAGGAGAGCGGGGGGTAGGAATAAATTATTACTATCTTTCACGATTCTGACTTTTGTATAACTTCTAAATTGTTATTATCATCCCCAATTAATTACAAACGGAGTCGAAAATATGCCAATAGGCTATCCTAGCGTTCCTTATAAGATGCCAGGGGAACAGTTTACTCAGTGGGTTAATATTTATACTCGCCTCGCCCGCGATCGCATCATTTTTCTAGGTGAAGAGGTAAACGACCAGATTGCGAACGAAATCATCGCGATCATGTTGTACCTTGATTCAGAAGACCCAGGTAAGGACATTTTTCTTTACATAAATTCACCAGGTGGCGTTGTAACATCTGGTTTAGCAATTTACGATACCATGCAGCATATCAAGTCTGATGTGGTAACAATATGTCTTGGTTTAGCAGCTTCAATGGGTTCGTTCTTGCTTGCTGGTGGAACTAAAGGTAAGCGATTGGCGTTACCTCATTCGCGAATTATGATTCACCAACCTTCCGGGGGAACCAGAGGGCAAGCAACCGACATCGAAATCGAAGCGAAGGAAATTATACGGATTCGTCACCAGTTGAATGGCATTTACGCTAAAAACACTGGTAGAGAGTTAGAAAAAATTGAAAAAGACATGGATCGTGACTTTTTCATGTCCGCTGAAGAAGCGAAAGAGTATGGTTTGATTGACAAAGTGATTGAAGAAAGACCAGCTTAGGCGCGAACATTTTGGGAAGGGGACAAGGGGATAAGGAGACAAGGAGATGGGGAGATGGGGAGACAAGGGATAAGGAGATGGGGAGATAGATAACTCCTAACTCCTAACTCCTAACTCCTAACTCCTCATTCCTAACTCCTAAATCCTCATTCCCAATTCTTATGCCCCATTCCCAGTTCCCGATGAAGGTGTAAATTATGAACTTTAAATTGGAAGTTAAGTCTTTATGATTAATAGGTTCAGCTGTGGAGCTGTAAACGTATTATAATCAGTCATTTACTTTAATCTAAAGTAAGCTGATAGCTGTTAAAAGTGCTCACGATAGCTCGCAATGGATCTTTTAGATTGCTACCGTTTATTGGGTTTAAGGTCGGGAGCTTCTTTTACCGACATCAAATCGTCTTACCGACGACTCGCACAGCAGTATCATCCCGATATTAACCCGGATGATCGAAGAGCTAAGGAAAAATTTATTGCCTTGACTGAGGCATACAAATTGCTGTTGGAAGTAATACCGCCTCAAGAAAAAAGTTGCTCTGAGAATGTGTCGCAAGCTGTTGAAACGTCACAAAATGAACCGACACAAGTAAAGGAGACAGATGAACAAAAATCACAGTCTGTAGCGAATAAACCGCCACAACAACCGAAAGCAAAACCACCTCATGTTGCAGAAATTGAACGACGGTTAAAGTGGCAGACTTACGAACAACTACAGCAGTTTTTGAAGCAAAGACGTTTCCCCCAGGCTGTTGCTTTGGCGGAAGCTTTGGTGGAACGTTTGCCTACTGATGCTGAAGTACGGCAGTGGTTGGCTATATCTTACCAACTTTGGGCACGGGTTTTGATTGCTGAAAAACAGTTACTTAAAGCGAGAATTTTTCTCAAGAAGGCTTTGAAAACTGACCCTAATAATAAGTCTTTAGTAAATGAGGTGCAGCGGGATTTTAAGAAGTTGGAGCAGGTTTTTTAAATCTATTAGCGATTTTTGCTGGAATTTTCGCTTTTTTAAAACCGCTGGTGCGTTACGGGATTTTTGAGATTGTAACCTCAAGTGATGCGTACTGAAGCCGTAACAGCACCCTACAATTAATCATTTTTTGCTGAAATTTTCGCTTTTTTAAAAACCGCTTCAACGGTGAATTCTAAACTTTCAAATAGGTGATATTTTGGGAATGGCTTTTTCGTCAACAAGTTCGTAAGTGATATCTCCTTTACCAGGAGGAAGATTTTGAAACTCTTCGAGGGTTAGTTGCTGATTGAGTTGGAGTACCATAATCCAATAGTTAGGGGGTTAGGAACTCGCGGGGTTAGAAGCTCGCGGAGTTGGGAACTCGCGGAGTTGGGAACTCGCGCAGTTAAGAGTTAAGAGTTAGGAACTCGCGGGGTTAGGGGTTAGGAGTTAGGAGAAGTTTTAAGTAACTTTCTTGGCTATCGTGACGCACTCTACGAACTTTGAACTAGCTATGGCTAACTACTCCATTCTCTACATTCAATTGAGAATTAATCTTGTCATATTCAACTTTACCGTAATCTAATTTTATTTTCCTATCTGCAAGATGGAAATAGTGGTCGTCATGACTAATAACTAATACTGTTTTATTGCGCTTTTTCAAGTTAAGTAATATCTCTTTATAAAAAATATCTCTAAAGATGGGATCTTGGTCTGAAGCCCATTCATCAAATAAATAAATCTGACGATTTTCTAAATAAGCTGTCAATAGAGCTAGACGTTTACGCTGCCCTTGAGAAAGTTCAATAGTTGATAATTTACCGTTTTCTATTGTGACTTTATGATTTAATTTTAACTGTCTTAAATATTCTTTTGCTTGGTCATCTAAACTTGGCTTCCCTATTCCTAAAAGTTTTTCAAATAAGTAAAAGTCGGAGAAAATAACTGAAAAATGTTGGCGATACCATTCTCGATTCTCGTCAGTAATTACTTTATCGTCTAATGTAATTTCTCCAGCTTCGGGAATATATAATCCCGTAATTAATTTGGCTAAAGTCGATTTTCCGCTACCGTTACCGCCAACGATAAATACGACTTCTCCTGGTTTAAAGGTTAAATCTACGGGACCTAAACTAAAGCAGTTTTCTTTGTCTTCTGCTGGATAGGCATGAACAACTTGCTTTAATTCCAATTTTGAAAATGTTTTTATATCGAGATTCTTTCCTTCTATATAGTTTTCTTTATTACCAGCTAATACCAAACCCATTCTTTCGATTTTCTGTAGTGCTACGCTGGCTTTAGATAAATCTTGTAATTTATCTAATATGCTCTGCATTGGTAGCATTAAATAAGTAACTGTTAATATATATGCCGATAATACGGCAGGAGAAACTGCTGCTAGTCGCGGTACTACGAATAGCAGTAAACCTACAAGGATGAAAAATAATAGATTTCCCCATCCCGTAGAAATTGAAAAGGTTAACAATGCAGCTGAATTTTGATCGCGGGATATGGCTGCACTATGCTGCAATTCTTCTTCAAAAAACTCTTGACGGCGGGCGCTATGAAGTTTAAGTTCTTTTATACCTTCGGTAATGGCACGAAAATGTTTAAGTAATTTATCTTGTTCATCTCGTGCTGACATCAAGAAACCCTGCGCCCTATTTATCAAAATTTGAATACTACCGACAGCTATCATCACGAAGCCAATGGTAAAAGTAAACACAGTGCCCGAGATGGAAGATAAATAAAGCAAACATCCGGCAATTATGGCAATGTCAACACAGATAAAAGGAATTGCGTAGACTGTGGCGGTTAATGTTGCTACATCTTCTGTCAGGGTTGCTAGCAGACGCGGCGTACCTAATTTTTCTAAATGTCGTAGTTGAGAAGATAAGATTCCTCTACTTAAACGCAACCGTAACTGATATACGGCTTCTTGGGAAAGATTTATGAGTAAAACTTGGGAAATAACGCTGTTGACAACTACTATTAATGCCAAAGTCGGAAACTGCCAAGCCAAGTTACTGAAGGTATCCAACGATTGAAACCCATCACCAATCGCCCTATTTATCAACGCAATCAATCGCGCTGTAACTCCACCACTCACCAAGCCCGTTAAAAGAGCGATCGCTACTTGCAACCAAGAAGCCTTTAATAAAAGCCAGATTAAATTCATTAACTATACCGTAGTTGGTTATTTATAATTTTTGTTTTAGTTTGGTTTTAATCCAATTAGTAGGGCTAAATAAGCCATTTCCAATAACAGTCAACATCACAAAAGCCAATATTTCGCAACCATTTTAATTGAGTCTCCACATCTAAAAGTTTGTTAGATATATCGTCTTCAAGACGTGTCATACCTATCGCTTTTAAAAATTTTTCATGTAAACCAGGTGTTGGTGAAGCGACATGTTCTAAGTTGCAGAAAATACCTCCAGGCTGCAACATATTAAATATTTCTACGTAAAGCGATCTTTTGCGATCGTGACTGAGGTGATGAATTGCAAAACTGGAAACAACTGCATCAAAAGTTCCTAAATTTGGTAAGTTTTCATCTAAATTGTGAGTAATAACTTCTACCTTATAATCATCTTGAAACCGAGTTTTTACTGCTTCTAACATAGTAGGTGAAAAGTCTAAAGCAACACATTCAACCGTTGAGCGCTCTATTTTAAGTAATGCTAGCAAACGTCCATCTCCAGTCCCCAAATCGAGAATACGCTTTACTGTTTTGGGAACTTCCTCTAATAGTACTGCTTCGCCTTCAGTGCGATGGGGGATTTTATCTGCTCGCGCAAGATACCCCAAAGCGTGTTCGGCAGAAGTCCATAAGTTAGTCATTAAGGTACAGAAATTGCGGTAGAGGAAATAATCCTTTGAGCGCAAAATTATGCTTGTTTCACCTTAGTATAGCGTATCAATTTATTAACTAAAAGCGCGAATAATTGTATTCTTTAAGACTTCATAAATGGCTTTAATTTTCAAGCCATAAAAATTATTTTATGTTGCTATAATCACCAACAATCTCAGTGTTAATCTGTGATTTTGGCTCGGGTTTGATATTTATCATTTTGCAGCAATTCTACAGACTCTAATTGGATGTAAAGCAACTCATATCAGCTAAAAACTCTTGTTAAAGTAGTTCCTCCACAAGCAGCTTTTGATCGAGGCTGAATTTATCTAAAAGCCTCTTATTTGCAGTATTTTAAGCAGCAGGGACAATTTGAGTATTTTAGGGAGCGTGTAGTCTTACATTGAAATATAAGATATAAAATATCAAACTCAGTAAATATTCTCTGAAAGTAAAAAAAATAAGAGTTTTTACACTTTTGAGGACCACAAGTTACTAAAGTTACTTTTATTACAAAATATTAGCGATTTTTTCTTCCTGATTTTAAGAATTTATTTGTTAAGGATATTCTTGTTTGATATAACTTTATTTTATGTACTCTGTCTTGCGCTGTTTCAAGAATCCTCTGATAGTTATCAGAACTTAGACAATTGTCACAAGATCCTGGTTGGTGCGTAACACGAAAATCTTATACCAATTCTGTATGAGGCTGCGCTAAATCGCTCTCAGCCTAAAAGGCTGGAGCTACACTTACGAAGCCCACCTGCGTGGACTAAATTAAGCGCATCTTTATAAAGAAATGATATTATTATTTCCTTGGAAATCAAGCAAAGTGTCACAGGGTTCCCATTAAAAATCTTTCAGCAACGCCAAATTTTTAATGGGTTCCCGTCACAGCACCCTAAAAGTGAAATATGCCAGTTGCGTAAGTCCTAACTTCTGATACTCAGTGTAATTGTAAATTTGTTTGTAATTACTATTACTTAACATTGCTTTTTTTTGGAGAATTGTATAATCAAATAATTCTGAATAACTAACACCCACAGATACAGAAAATGTAAAAATTGGAGAGAAATAATTTTATGTTTTATAAAACCATTATTTCAATATTTTATCTTGCGCACAATAGGTTTATTTTTGAGAAATTTGAAAACTAATTAACTGTTGAATATATTTACAATCTGGATGATTTTCCTCGATTATATTTTTCATCGCTGCCGTTAGTGCAGCAAGTATTATCAAGACGGATTTATAGTGTGAATTAGAGGGCAGCACCGATTTCACTCTCGTGACGTACAAAAATCAAAATTCCAATGAATAATTAAAGCCTCTCCGTCGATGGGGAAATTAAAATGTAGGGATGCGATAGTATATCACGTCTCTACAAGCGTTTCGATGTTCTAATAAATTTGTCTCATACATCGTTGGGAGCAACGCCAAAATTACGATTGATTTTCCTCAGAATCCCTCACCTTCACTCTTTGTGCCAACCAAGTAAATACAACAATCCCGCAAAAATTCGCCGCTAAATCAACTAAATCAAAGTTACGATGAGGAGAAAACATTTGCAAACATTCTTCAATAAAAACAAAAAAGCTAATTACAATCGGCACTAAAGGAAGAGAAAAATTTAAAATATTTATCTGACGTTTATTAAATGCTAAATGTCCCAAGAAAGCGGAAAATCCCATTAACAGAAAATGTAAAATTGTGTCGTAATAAGGAAATTGTTTGATTTCATTGGGAATAATCTTTAAATAAGCTGACGCGGATATTGCCAAAATCAGTCCAATATAAAACCAGAAGGCGATAACCCAAGGACGATTAGATTTCATATTATATTCATTCTTCGTTTGTTAACACCTTCAAGCATAACAAAGACGATTACGTAAATACCGATAGTAAAAAGTCAATATATACACAATTGTTGACCGTCAATTTCCTTCAAATTCTGCTCTGCCTACTGCGGAGCTAAAAGCTCTTGCTACAAGTCTTACGCTAACCCAATCGCTTTACTGCGTCGCATGACGTAAAATTTCGCGTCTCAACAATTTTTTGAGCCACGAGTAATTACTTCCTCTTATCAAATCCAAAAAATCTATCAAAAAGTAATTTATTCTCAGTAACTAATAACACACAGTATTCTATTTGACTTGTGCCCTAAGCAGTAAGGGATGTAGGTTCTTGAATTAATAGCAAATTTCCCTAACTAGAGTCAAAGGATATGAAAATTTTATACTTGATGTTGCCGCTATGGATTTTAGTAGCGCTATCTTCGTTTGTCCAAAATTCTATACCTCAAGCTTTGAATCAATT
Organism: Rivularia sp. (in: cyanobacteria); assembly: GCA_050042755.1. Taxonomy (GTDB): domain Bacteria; phylum Cyanobacteriota; class Cyanobacteriia; order Cyanobacteriales; family Nostocaceae; genus Rivularia. Next base: position 16,317 of record JBHJJJ010000109.1, on the reverse strand, counting down.
TGATACTTATAAAAAAGTGGAAAAGAAGCCTTCAAAAGAAAAAAAAGAGCATCGAGGTAGCGGTAGACGCTATATTAAGGTTGATAAATCCTAGTATTTCACCAAGTCAAAATTGACGGGTGATGACAGTACTAGTTGTATATAAAAAAAGCCCCCCTTTTTTAGGAGGTTGGTGTGATATCGTCATTTTTATTCGGGATTATTCTTTATCTTTCGCAGCACAGGGATTTTTATCTTTTGCAGCACATGGGTTTTCACCTTTGGATGCACAAGGATTAACTTCAGTAGTTCCCCCTTCAGGTGTTTTACCAGCGCAAGGATTAGCACAACCTACAACCACACCCAAGCTTAATACGGAAACAGTCGCTAAGGTTGCTAAATATTTGACTCTCATGGGGTTCTTCCTCACCGGGTTATTAGGATTCATCAATTATACGAGGCTGAGGTGAAATTGGATTTAGAAAATTGGGAGATGGGGAATACAGAGGAGAGGGGGAAGAAAAAAATTACTAGCTAAGCAATCTATATAAATGTGATATGTCCCAGATGTACCGCTGTAACATCTAGGACATATGGTGTGTTTGATTCAAATGAGCTTGGATTGAATCAAGGTAATATTCGCTTTAATCCGATTACGCAAAAACAGTATCGATATTATCGATAAGTGTATTAGCTGAAGTAAAGCTGACAACTGCTAAAAGATCTCCGGATAAAGAAATTTCAGCACCATTCGCACCATCTACAATCGAAAGGTCATTGTTATCAGCAAAAACTTCAAAGGTAGTTTGACCTAACTGGAAGTTATTAATTGTATCGATTCCCTTTCCTACTTCTAAGACAACGATATCATCACCACCGCCAAGCCAGATGGTATCGTCGCCAAAGCCACCAACAATTTTATCGTTACCAGAACCACTATAAATGGTGTCGTCTCCTAATCCACCAAATACAATATTATCGCCTTCAGCAGCGAAAATAAGGTCATTCCCTTGGCCTCCATACATGGAATCACCTTGGGAACCACCGTACATGGTGTCATCTCCAGCACCACCATAAAGATGATTTACACCCTCGCTACCAAAGATTTGGTCGTTGCCTCCCTTTCCGAAGATACTATCATCACAAACTTCGCCAAACAGGGATTCGCTATTATCTGTTCCTAAAATTGCTTTATCGGCTGAAACAACCTTCAAGTTATCTACTAGCAACCCTGAGTCAACAATAGTGTCTTGCGAATCCACTACTCCGATACCTACTGTATAGGTGCCAGCTTCAGAGAACTCAAAAGTGAAATTATCGTAGTCTGTCTCCTCAAAGAATTCTGTGGGGGATGAGATTAAGAAAGTGCCGGTGTCAGCTAATTCAGATGATGAATTGGGAGCTATCGAGACAAAGCCAAAATCATTAAATGTTTCTGGATCGGAATCGAAGGTAGTTTCATTTGTCAAAAAGTTAAAGTCAAAGCTTAAAACATCCCCTGCTTCTACAGTAATCGTTTTCCGCAAGGCTGAACCTTGAGTGGCATCTCCGTTACCGATTCCGTCTATATCTCCAGAATTTAACCCTAAGAAGTTTTCTAGGATGTCATCACTAACAGAACCAAAATCTGTGGTTAATAAAGCTTGGAAATCACCCTGAGTAGGAATCACACCAAATTCTGCTGTTTCGATACTGGTATCGCCGATGGTTTCCCAAGCAGTGAAATCTCCAGTCTCGAATCCACCATTTATGTCTATGTCAATTGCTTGATAAATAATATCGTTAGGTTCATTCATTTGCTTTTTTCCTTTTTACTTGAGTTACTTTTTCGTAGGCAATATCAATACTTGAACTTTCGAGATGCTCAAGCACCAAAAACGGGATATCTCTGACTCAGAGATTAAAGCCTTTGATTTTTGGTAATGATTCCAAATCGAGGCAATCTCAACCTATTTATTGACAAGTGAAAAATACAGACGGGGTTGCTGCCATTACTCTGCACAATAACTAGCGCCTGTAGTAATGACAGGGTACTCGAATAAATCAGATTCTAGCCAAAGAGTATGCAATAACACTGACATTAACTGTATATTTAATGTCTAAAATAAAAAATAGTCTAGGTGAATGTTTATCTAAAATTTATGATGTTTTATATACCTTACGAGAATAAACACAAGTTTAATAAGGGAGCAGAAAGTCCCTCTGTTCTTTGTATTTACAGAAAATCTGTTTAGATGATTATTGAATGTCACAATAACCATCCAAATTAAAGAAACTGTAAAGTTAAAATTAATACTTGACTATCTATCGTCAGTTTCAGCGATTAGATAAAGCATCTTTTATCGCTTGGTTAAGTGATAATTATGTGTGCGGGTACGGGGTTATATCAAGTGGGAGCTAATTACTTACGGTGATAAAGAGTTTTATTTCGTGTTGTAGTGTGGGCATCTTGTCTACTACAAAAGATATATTAGGTAAATTGCTTTGACCTTTAACCTTTGATTTTTATCGAATAACTATAAATCTTAAAAGAGAAACGCTTTAGATCGTGATATAAACTTTGTTACTAATTTGAGTCAAAAATCATATGCGTGTTTTCTCTCTGACAATTATTTTATTAAGTATTATTTTTTATCAGCAAAATGCTAGCGCCGCATTTGTACAACCTTTAACTAGTAAAGAAGCAATGGTAGTTTCAGCTCATCCTTTGGCGAGCGATGCTGGGTTAGAAATGCTACGTAAAGGAGGTAATGCGATCGATGCAGCGGTAGCGACGACTTTTGCAATTTCTGTAGTGGAACCTTTTTCGGCGGGAATTGGTGGTGGCGGTTTTTTATTGATGCACGACTCGAAAAACCGGACAATTCAGGCTTTAGATTTTCGCGAGCGTGCTCCTTTAAAAGCGGCAAAAGATATGTATTTGGATAGTAATGGTAAAGTGCGCCGCAATGCAAGTATTAATGGTTATTTGGCTGTAGCAACCCCGGGAACAGTGGCGGGTATGTATGAAGTTCATCGCCGCTATGGTAAATTACCTTGGAGTACGGTTGTTGCTCCTTCTATTCGGCTGGCGAAGGATGGTTTTATTGTCAAAAATCTGTTTGTCGAAGCTTTAGAAAGACGCAAGAAAATGATTGCTAGTAACCAAGCAGCGCGGGCTATTTTTACTCGCAACGGTAATTTCTATAAACCCGGAGAAAAGCTTGTACAACGAGATTTAGGGCGGACTTTACAAGAGATTGCGGCAAATCCCCGCAGTTTCTATACCGGGAAAATTGCCCGTACTATTGCCTCGGATATGGCGAAGAATGGTGGTTTAATCACTCTCCAAGATTTGAAATCTTATAAACCAATTTGGCGTACTCCAGTATGCGGTAATTTTCGCAAGGCTAGAGTTTGTTCGATGCCGCCACCATCATCAGGAGGCATTCATTTATTGCAGATGTTAAATATTATTGGTGATACTAACTTAAAGTCTTTAGGATGGCATCACCCCGACGCAATACACTTAATGGCAGAAGCGATGCGAATTGCTTATGCCGATCGTTCGGAATATTTAGGCGATCCTGATTTTGTTAAGGTTCCTTTGCAACCACTGATCTCGCCAGAGTATATAAAACTGCGCCGTCAGCAAATTGATATGCAGCGGGCAAAACCTTCAACTGAGGTGAAGCCGATTGATAAAGAGACATTACAGAAATTTAGTCTAACTGTACCATCTCCTTTAATACCTGCAACTAGCAATCCAAAAATAAAAAAGAACAAATATCATGAATCTACAGAAACCAGCCATCTTACAGTTATCGATTCTCAACGCAACGCTGTAAGTTTGACATTTACCATTAACTTGCGTTTTGGCGCTGGTATAGTGACTCCCGGAACAGGAATTGTTCTTAATAATGAGATGGATGATTTCGCAGCAGCACCAGAAGTTCCCAATGCTTTCGGTTTGCTTGGTAACGAAGCTAATTCCATCGCACCCCGCAAAACTCCCCTATCAAGCATGACTCCTACAATTGTTACCGAAAACGGGCGCTTGCGGATGGCTGTAGGGACTCCCGGAGGTAGCACCATTATTACTCAAGTATTACAAATTATTCTTAATGTATTGGAATACGACATGGATGCAGCCGCAGCGGTTTCTGCATCCCGCGTACACCATCAATGGTTCCCCGATATGTTGCGCGTCGAACCTTGGGGCTTGGATGCTCTGACTCTACAAGAATTAAAGCGTCGGGGACACAAAATCAAGCAAACCAAACCTTGGGGAAACTCCAACTTAATCATTGTCAAACCAGATGGCACCCTCGAAGGCGCTGCCGATTCTCGCGGCGAAGGAGAAGCTAGAGGGATTTAGGATAAGGAGAGAGAAGGAGAGAGGGAGAGAGGGAGAGAGGGAAGAAAATTTAACTGCTCACTCCTAACTACCCATGTCCCATTCCCCATTCTCTATCTACATTTCAAGTGAAGCGTCTGATGTGTCTGGTGTCGAAAATTCGTTAGCACGGGCGCTCGATACTAATGTCCAACCTGCTTTTAATAACTTTTGAAAAGTTGCATATCCTTTGGAACCGCCCGGTATTCTATAATCTGGTACTGCGAATTGTGAAAAAGTGGTGTATGGTCGCCAGGGTTCATTCGGTGCTGTCTGCAAGTGCAAAATTTTCTCTCCGTCTTCGCCAGACTTGGATAACCAGCACATTCTTTTCATACAAACTCCTTTGTATTTCGCTTTAAATGCATAATTACAGATATTTGTCAAGTATAGCCTCACCCTTTAGGGTTATTTTTGAAGGATGAGTTATAAAATACGAATATTTAATTTTCATTCTTCATTTCTCAGGCAAGAGTAAACAGTGCTAAATAATCCTTTTATTCAGACATGGCATTTAATGCTTCTTGTCTAAATAAAAACTAACCACAGACATGAGGAGCCCGTGGATTCAAAAATCAAACACCGATAACAAATATCTGGTCTTGTCTCATTCTATCTGTACATTTACTAACTGTGTGTATATTTAGATACGTTTTGTGGGTCTAATTCGACATCAAAAAATACGTACAAAATTCTCAACTGTTTACAAACACAAATATAGTTCCTGCTACATCTAGTAGTTCACCATACTAACATTGCCCGGTGAAGGTAGGGAGGGGGAGAGGGGGAGAGTGGGGAAGTGGGGAAGAAAATCTTAATTAACCCTGCAAAGTTGATTTGTTGGAGTACTAGATTTATAAAGGGCAAAAAGAATAAGAAAACTTTTTGATAAATCTATCTATATGATTCTTTAATCTAATTTGACTCTAAAACTCATAAACATAAAACTATTGATTGAAAAGAACAAAGCTGAAAATGAAATCAGGGAAATCATGGAAAAACGTAACTTGGGAACATCAGATGTAAAAATTACCCCCATTCTTATGGGAACTTGGCAAGCTGGAAAAAAATGGTGTCCAATCTTTAATTTCTCACCATCCCCCCTACCCAATTCCCAATTCATATATTGCGAAATTTGAAGAGTCGTAAACTTGAGTTAATAAGGGGTTTCATTTTTCTGAGGGGGTGATAACTAAGTTAATAAGACACAAACAAGGCATAAAGAAACTCAGTCGGGTAAATGACAATGTGTCTCCGGTCAAAGCCTAAGTAAACTTCAGCATTAAAAGAGTGGCATCTACCAGATTAAGGTAAGCCAAGTTCCTAGATAGGAAAATTTATCAGTGCGTTGTTTACTATGAGTTAAGTAAACTTTAGTTTTAGAACTTCTCAATTCTTCAAATCATTGACTACGAATAAACATTTGACCTCGATAAATGTTAATTAGCAAGCCTGGTAAACCCTTTACCAGGCTTTAGTTTTTTTATTGTACCCAAGCTACGCTAATATCATCCCAAATCCGGCTACTTACCGCTTACTTCTTAGCCTTGCGTAATTTATATTAAAATTAGATAATATCTCCTCTAATCAGCTTTTAGAACTGGCATATGCTAAACCCGCAAAAAAAAATTGTCAAGGGTAGATCCCCCGACAAAATTACAACTAAGTTTTACAACACACAACCACACAAAACTAGTGAGGTCTATAACCATGTTAAATAAATTCCACAATTTTGGTGTATCTGTGGCTGCGTTTATTTGATGAATACTGGTTTCACTCACCTTGTATTTGAGTATTTATAGCAACAATAATCAGTTCAAATCATTGCTATAGTTCACGATTAGGGAATTGACGGGCACCCAGCCGGAATTTTTTTTGCGATCAAAAAATTCTTATGGGAATCCTTGACTTCTAAAAAGATTAAGCGAAAAAAATATGCCACTGGTGACAAAAATTGATGCATCATTATATTGATAGTATGTTTTCACGGTAAAAATTCCGATGTTACAAGTGTTTCCTGGTGAAGTTTTCGCGCAGACTACCGATTTCGATGCTGGTATTCGGCAATTGTTACCGCACTATGACGAAATGCTCGAAGCCGTTGCGAGTTGTGTTCCTTCCACATCTCGTCGTATTTTAGAATTAGGATGCGGTACGGGTGAACTTAGTATGAAGATACTCAAGCGTTGTGCTAATGCTGAAATTATCGCTCTTGATTATTCACCCAGGATGATAGAATTTTCTCGATCGAAAATGGCTGAAGCTGGATATCAGCAATGGAGAGGCATAGAAGCTGATTTTGGCGAATGGGCGAATAATCCCGAAAAACTTGATATTGGTATGGAATTTGATGCTTGTGTTTCATCATTAGCAATTCATCATGTAAGTGATGAAATGAAAGCAAAGTTATTTCAAAGCATTGGTAAAAGTCTTAAGGCAGGAGGCTGCTTTTGGAATGCAGATCCAGTTTTACCAGAATCACCCGCATTAGCAGAGATCTACCAAGCTGCGAGGGAAGAATGGGCACAACAGCAGGGAACAAGTATGAAAGAAGTTCGTTCCCGGTTAGCGAGTAATAGCGATTCTATAGATTATTCTGCTAGTTACGGTTATTCCAGTCAAGACCAGTTAGCAAGCTTAGATGCACAATTGCAAATGTTGGTTTTAGCTGATTTTAAAACAGTGGCGGTACCTTGGAAATATTATAAATTCGCGGTATTTGGTGGATTTATTTAGGAATTCTTTATTGAATCATCATGTACTGGCGTGGTGGAGTTTTTATTCCGATTTAAAATTTTTATTTGCTTAAGTAGAAAATGAAGAAACCAATCGATTTTGACATCGTAGCTGATATTTATGATTCATATGTAAATGTTGATATAAATACTTAAAGCAGATTGTAACGATTTATTAACTTCGTCATGAATTTTTTTACTAGCAGCGTTACTATCTAATCTTGCTTGAGTGCAAGCTGGTAGATTTTGAATATCATCCGGAAAGTCGCATTCGTGGGAACGTCCGACTATTGCATTTGTCAAACCTAACGATGCTAATATCTCGGTTCCACTAGGAATGAGGGGAAACTATTCTAGTGCTGTCTTTCGTCATTGCTTCATTATAAGAGAAAGGCTGCTATCATTTTAATTATCCTAAATTGGAGTGGAATTAAATGTACTGTTAGATATATTTTGTAATTGTAAAGAGCATTTATACTCAAATTAAAATACTCTTTTTTGAAAAGCGTTATATGCGCCTTACGGTGAAGGTCTAAAGATGGTCTAAGAATAGACTAATATATGTATCATAATTTTTCATACAGGAAGCGGTTTGTGAGACGTTAAGTAATGCTTTGGATGCGCCGTGGTTCCAAAGAATTGCTCTATGGGTGGGGAGCATGACATTGAATAATTATAATATCCTACTTTTAAACAGTAATCAAAGCGATACTGAGTGGCTACAGCAAATGCTCTTGCCTCTTCAAGTTGCTGTACTTGATAATAATTTATCAGAAGTTAAGTCGGTATTGCTAACTCAATATGTTGATGCGGTTATCTTGAACTTATCATTGAAAAATATTCAAGATTTTGAAATAATTGCCTCATTATATTCATCGCTACCTCATGGGGTAATTCTAGTGATAAGTGAGAATGAAGATGAAGCGAATTTGCAAAAAGCCGTGGAGTTGGGTGCTGAGGAAGTTATCGTTAGGGATAATATTAACAAGCAGAATTTGAGACGAACATTGATATCTGCAATTGGGAGAAGAAAACGTTACTTTAAAAATATTTGGATTGGTAAAATAGCTCCTCAGAACGAAGATCGCAGCGAAGCAAGATGGCGTTTTTTATCCGAGGCTACTTTTGAAGGAATAATGCTCCATGATAGAGGAAAGATTTTAGATCTAAATCATGTTTTAGCAAAAATGACTGGCTATGAAGTTGAAGAATTAATTTATAAAAATGGGTTTGAACTAGTTACGCCAGAATTCCAAGAGTTAATTAGAGAAAAGATTATTTCAGGTGACGAAAAACCCTACAAGGTGACTGCAATTAAAAAAGATGGCTCTACATTTCCCGTAGAGATTCAAGCTAAAATAATTTCTAATGGTTGTCAAAATATCAGGGTAGCAGCAGTAAGAGATATTACAGAGCGCAATCGAATAGAAGCAGTTTTGCACAAAAAAGAAGATTTCTTACGTAAGCAAAACCAAACCTTGTTAGAACTAGCTAGGAGTAAAGCTTTTATTCAAGGTAACTTGATTGAGTCTGTATGTGAAATTACACGGGCGGCAGCAATAACTTTGGATGTAGAACAAGTTGGTGTTTGGCTGTATAACGAAGATTGTTCTCAACTGCAAAATATTAGTTTATATAACCATAAAACTAAAAATCATTCAAAATCAATTGTTTTAAAAAAAGAGGATTATCCAAGTTACTTCAAAGTTTTAGAAAAAGGTTTTAATTCTATCGATAGTAACAGTTTCGGAGCTTCTGTAAATCAAGAACTATCAAAATTTTATCTTAAAGTCTTTAGTGCAACATCTGTATTGAATATACCGATTTGGCTTAGGGGTCGTGTGGTAGGTATCATATGTCATGTATATTTCGATCGCGAAGATGATACTTATTCAAGTCATGAGTGGAGTTTAGAAGAAAAAAGTTTTGCCGGCTCTATTGCAGATTTTGTCGCATTAGCAATAGAAGCAAGTGAGAGAGAATCGGTACAAAAAGCGCTTAAACAGAGTGAAGCGCAATTTAGGGCTATATTTGAACATTCTTCCATGGGCATCTGCTTGGTAGATATTAAAGGGAGTATTTTTGATATAAATCCGGCACTATGTGAAATATTACAATATGATTGTGACGAGCTTAATCAAAAAAAAATTACAGATTATATTTGCTTTCAAAAGGGAGATTTAAAGCTTTACAACCAATTGATATTAGGTAAAGTTGAGCGCTTAGAAATAGAAAGACAGCTTTTGAATAAAAATAGTGGTAAAGTTTGGACTCATTTAAGTATATCTTTGATTGTACATCCAAATGGTAAACCAAAGTTTTTTCTTGCTATTGTTGAAGATATCAGCAAGCGCAAACAAACTGAATTAGAACTGCGGAAAAATAAAGAAGCTCTGGAAGTTAGTAGTCGAGCAAAAAGTGAATTTTTAGCAACTATGAGCCATGAATTGCGAACGCCTCTAAATGCAATTATGGGTTTATCACAGTTGCTTCAACAAGAAGTTGTCGGTTATATTAATGATAAACAAAGAGAATATATTGACTGTATATATAGTAGCGGCTTACACTTATTAGAGTTAATTAATGATATTCTTGATTTATCCAAGGTCGAAGCAGGAAAAGAAGAATTATCATTGTTCCCTTTACATGTTGAAGATTTGTGTAATTATGTCATATCAACAGTACGCGAACGTGCTGAGAAGAAAGGATTAGAGTTAACTTGCTCAATTGATAAAAGAGTAGATACCTGTATTGCTGATGAACGACGAATTAAGCAAATGTTATTAAATTTGCTTACTAATGCAATAAAATTTACTTCTGAAGGCAAGGTTTCATTACAAGTAATAAAAGTACCCCAAGAAATTGCATTTCGAGTATCCGATACTGGTATTGGTATCGAGGCGCATCAATTTAAGCATTTATTTGAACCTTTTACACAACTTGATTCTCGACTCAATCGTCAATATGAAGGTACCGGTTTGGGTTTAGCTTTAACGCGCAAATTAGCCCGTTTACATGGTGGAGATGTAAAGGTAGAATCGACATTTGGAAAAGGTAGTCGGTTTACTATATTTATTCCTGATAATAATGTACAAGAAGAAAAGGAGATAAATAAGTGGCAAGCAAAAATTAAGAATATTAATAATACTATAGCTTCCACAAAGACTTTAATGAATAAACGTATTTTGCTGGTGGAAGATGACGAACATACCAGCAAATTATTACAAGATTATCTACAAACAATTGGTTATGAAGTTGAGTGGATTCCAGACGGAACATATTTTTTAGATAAAGTCCAAATTTACCAACCTCATCTAATTTTATTGGATATTCAATTAGGAAAGTTTAACGGCAGGGATTTACTTACTTCTTTGCGACAAACGCCAGAATTAAAAGATAAAATCGTCGTAGTTATGACACCTAGTAAAGATGATAATTTACGTAATCAATTTATCCAAGCAGGTGCAAATGATTTTGTAAGTAAACCAATTGGTATTGTGAAACTAGAATCTTTATTAATGCGTTATTTTAATTAATATTTGACGGAAGGCATTTTTGCAAAACATCTCTGAAGGTGATAGAAGATAATAGTTGATAAGTAATAGTTGATAATTGTTATGATAAAACTCGATCAATTTTTGAAGTTGTTGGGTATAGCGTCAACGGGTGGGCAAGCCAAACATATGATTATAGGTGGTAATGTCAAAGTTAATGGTACCCCCGAAACTCGCCGAGGTAGAAAATTAGCCACTGGCGATAAAGTAACCGTGGGAACGCAAACTTTTGAAGTTGAGGATTTAGGTGAAAATGAGAGTACACCTAATTAGCAGCATTTTTATCGCAAATTTTTACTAATAGATGCTATTTTTCTTCCTGATTCCCCAATCCTGCTTCTCTATCCTGAAATTCGCGGTATTGTCTATGTTTGGATTCGCGATATTTTTCTACAGTTAGTTTTGAAGCCATGGCGTTATTATATTCTTCTCCTTGTTCGCCAAGCAATCTTTGCTTAACTTTTTTACGTAAATCGGAAACTATTTTACCGTTAACTTTACGTGTTTTTGACCAATCAAGTATCGGTTGCGGATAGTAACTTTCATTAATATAGTCTCCAGCAATAATTTCCGGTAAGCTGTAACCTCTTAATTCTTCAACCCAATGGTAAATAAAGTTTAATTCGGGATCTTGATCTTGAATATTCTTAGTAGGATTATAAATGCGGAAGGTATCACTCAGAGGATTGGTAATTCCTGCTTGCATTTGCCATTGCCAATTGTTAATTGCTAAGTCTCCATCTATCAAGCAATTCATGAAGTGTTTAGCTCCATGATGCCAGGAAACGCCACAGTTAATTGTTAAGAAAGTAGCGCACATCGCTCGCATTCGGAAATTCATCCAACCCATTATTTTCAATTGGCGCATACTTGCATCTACCATCGGGAAGCCTGTCATTCCTTCACACCAAGCTTGAAATATTTCTTGTTGTTGGGGTGTTAATTCATCTGGTTTATAATATTCGTCGAATTCCGGATAACGATTGATGTAAGCTATTTCTGGATGCGAGTATAGGCGCTGTGTAAAACTATCATGCCATCGCAAACGATCTCTAAATGCTTTCAGGGAAAATATTGCTTTGGGTTGTTTTTCTAGTTCATTTGCGCGTTTTTTGGTTCTTTGATATACGGTGCGCGTAGAAACTGTACCGAAGGCGAGATGGGGTGAAAGATGTGATGTTGACCTTCTTTGCGCTAGCCAAGGGCGAGAAACTTTCCAGTGATATCCCTTAAATCTAGTAGAAATAAATGAATTTAATACTACAGTAGCTTCTGTTTCTCCACCAGGAAAATAAACTTTTTCTGTTTCCCAAAAAGCACGATATTTCTGCTTTAATTCTTCAATGTTAAGTTGGGATACATTTAAAGATAGTTGTGGCGTGTTGATGTGAGTCGGTGTTGGATGCAAGTCTCCTCTTTGATAAGTATAATAGTCATTTAACCATTCTTCACGACGTTCGTTTGGTTGAATAAAATTATTTAAACCGATATGGTATTCGAGTTTCCGTTGTTGGTAAAAATCAACGATTAATTTATCCCGTTCGATACCATATTCTACCTGTACGTCGCGATTGAAATACAGTTTTGGTTGATATAACTTTTCGATTAATTCCCGAGTTATTTGTTGTATAATATCTACTGCATAACCATCAAATAAATATAGCTTGCTGCCTATTTTTTGTAAGTTATTGTCTAAATTTTCTAATGATTCAAATAAAAATCTGACTCGCGCCTTACCAACATCTTGCCATTGATAAAACCAAGGGTCAATAATAAAACATGGTAAAACTACAGCGTTATTCGCACTTGCTTGTATAAAACTTTCATTATCGCTTAAACGTAAGTCTCGACGAAACCAAATTATATTCACGATCAACTTCGAGTTTTAGAATAATTGTCCTACTATAGCGGTTTTTAATTGACTCCAAAATTAAACCAGTTAGTAATTATAAAATTTGCCGGTGAAACTCATCCCAAAAGAATGTTAATTATATTGATTCAGTTTTTAACCCTCAGCAGTCGCTAGGTAATGCGAGAAGATTACTTACAAAACAAATATCGCCCTCCTCATTCCATATTTTAAGGTTGATTGATTTACTAATTTGTCCGACCTATGACAAGATAAAAAAATATCAACATGTTTAAAATTATAAATCATTAATAATGACAAATCGCAACTTTGAGGAAACTTTCCAGAATGCAAATGGACTAGAACTATATTATCAAAGTTGGTATCCTCAAGCTTTAGCACGAGCCGTTTTAGTAATAGTACCAGGACATGGAGGACATAGTGGCATTTTTGCTAAAATGGTCGAATATCTGACTGAACGCCATTACATCATCTATAGTTTTGATTTGCGTGGTAATGGGCGATCGCCAGGGCAACGAGGGTATATTAATAGTTGGGCCGAATATAGAGCAGATTTAAAAACTTTTCTCAAATTAGTTCAAAGCAAAGAGCCGGATCTAGACTTGTTTCTTATTGGTCAAAGTATGGGTGGAACAATTGCTTTAGACTATATTTTACGAGAATCAAATCAACCACAAGGATTAATTTTATTATCCCCAGCATTAGGATTGGGGGTAGCTTCGTGGAAATTATTTTTAGGTCAAGTATTATCTAGTATTTTACCTCGTTTTTCTTTAGATACATCAATAGGCTTTTCTGCTGCTTCTCGCGATGGAGAAGTAGTCGCTGCTTGCGCCAGAGATCCCCTACGTCACACTAAAGGTACTGCAAGATTAGCCACAGAATTGTTAAAAACTATTGAATGGATTAACGCCCATGCTGCGGAAATAGAAGTTCCTCTATTAATTCTTCATGGTGGCGCAGATAGAGTTACTTTGCCCGCCTGTAGTCAAATTCTTTTTGAACGCTTAACTTTAGCCGATAAAGAAAGACGAGAATATCCCGATAGCTATCACGAACTTCACTGCGATATTAACTATCAAGAGGTATTAGCAGATATGGATGATTGGATAAAGCGACATTCGTTAAATTCCCCGAGTCATAAAGTAGGAAATGTAACTAAAACAATCAACAACTAATCGCTGATTAAATGGATGACATGCTATGACACCGATAATTGATAACTAACAACTATCAACTAAAATTGGGAATTGGTAATTGGTAATTGGTAAATAGTTGTGAGCAATCAATTTATAACTGTTAACTGTCATGGTACTGTTCACTGTTAACTGATTCCTGAGACAGTCTTCACAAAACTTAGTATGCTGGTTTAAGGGATTATTGATATTTTTTTTATAAGCTTGTGCAAGAAGATTTTAGATTAATAGTTGATTTAGTTTCAGTTCTCGCCGTTGCTGCGGGTGGGGGGCTGTTTGCTTCGCTTTTGGGATTACCCGTGTTACTAGGGTATCTCGTGGGTGGGATGGTTGTGGGGCCTACTGGGTTCGGATTAATTAAGGAGTTCATTCAGGTAGAGACTCTAGCACAGTTTGGTGTCGCTTTCTTGCTGTTTGCGCTGGGAGTGGAGTTTTCTTTCGCCGAACTCAATAAGGTTAAGAAAATTAGTTTGGGTGGTGGCGGTTTACAAATTATTTTAACTATTACGATAACTGCTCTGGTATCGGTGGGAGTTGGTTGGGTAAGCTCACCAGTTCAAGGTGTCTTTTTGGGAGCAATTTTATCTTTGTCTTCCACTGCGGTAGTGCTGAAATGCTTGATGGAACGCGGTGAAACGGAAACTCCCCAGGGACAGGTGATGTTGGGAATCCTGGTGGTGCAGGATTTAGCCTTGGGACTAATGTTAGCAGTATTGCCCGCTCTCGACCAACCCGTGGAAACCCTTGGTGTAGCGGTATTAATGGCACTGTTAAAGATAGGCTTATTTGCTGCGGGTGCAGTAGCTGCGGGGATTTGGCTAATTCCATCTTTGTTGCGATTCCTAGCCCAGACGGAAAGCCGGGAGTTATTTTTATTGGGTGTGGTGGCCTTGTGTTTGGGAATCGCTTTGTTAACGGAAGAATTGGGGCTTTCCATTGAAATGGGGGCATTTGTCGCCGGTTTAATGATTTCCGAAGTCGAATACGCCGATCAAACTTTGACTTATGTCGAACCGCTGCGAGATATTTTCGCCAGTTTGTTTTTCGCTGCCATTGGCATGTTGATTGACCCGATATTTTTATGGAAAAATCTAGAATTAATTTTAGGATTGGTAACCCTAGTATTTATTGGTAAATTTTTAATCATCACTCCTTTAGTCAAAATTTTCCGTTACCCGTTGAAAACAGCTCTAATTGTAGGTTTGGGGCTGGCTCAAATCGGTGAATTTTCTTTTGTTCTTGCTAGTGAAGGTCAAAAGTTGGGATTGGTATCCCGTCGAGTATATTTACTTATATTAGGAACAACAGCAGTAACATTAATCCTAACGCCCTTCCTACTGCGTTTAGTTCCCATTTTATTTGATTGGGCAGAATCAATGCCTTGGTTAAAGCCCTATCTTAACGGCGAAGGAAAGCCTCTCGAAGTAGCCAATGATTTACCAATAAAAGATCACGTAATAGTTTGCGGTTACGGTAGAGTAGGCAAAAACTTAGTTAAATTGCTACTTTTTCATGAACTTCCAGTAGTAGTTATAGATCAATCAGAAAGGAGAATTGAGCAACTACGAGAAGCCGGAATTCCTTACGTATACGGTAACTGTATTAGTTTTCACGTTTTGGAAACAGCAGGAGTCAACCAAGCTAAAGCAATGGCGATCGCACTTCCAGATCCCATGAGTACTCGTCTTGCTCTACGGCGTGGTTTGGAATTATTTCCGGAATTAAATATAGTTGTTCGCGCCACGAATAACAGAAATATTGAACCACTTTACCAATTAGGGGCGCGAGAAGTTGTACAGCCAGAATTTGAAGCCAGTTTAGAAATGGTTTCCTTTCTATTAACAGATGTGGGTTTCTCGTCAATAGTAGTACAGCGAGAAATGCAGCAAATCCGCAAACGCCACTACTTAGATTTCCGCCCTGAAGAATCAGCCTCCCAAGTTGCCCGGAATTTACGACGCGCCACAGCCGATTTAAACAAACGGTGGTATAAACTACCTCGAAACTCACCCCTAGTAGGAATGACGTTAGAACAAGCCGATATGCGCTATTTAACTGGCGTTAGCTTAATGGCGATAAAGCACACCACCGGAGAAGAAATAGATTATCCCGACGCATTAACTACCATTAAAGAAGGCGATCGTCTTTTAGTAGTTGGTTCATCCGAAGAAATATCTGCCCTAGACGATTTCGCATCATGTAAAGCAACCGTACCCTGAGAAAATAGCGCCTGTCAGTGGGTAAGACTCAACACCAAATCCCCCATTCTAAGTCAAACTCTAGGCAACTTAGATATCCGTCAACAATACGGTGTAGAAATACAAGCAATCAGGCGAGAAGGAAAATTTATTCGCTATCCCAACAGCAAAACCAGACTGCAAAACCACGATCAATTATTATTGTGCGGCAGATTATCAGTTTTGAATCAATTAGAAGAACTATTTTCTCCCCAATTAGGAGTTAGGAGTTAGGAGTTAGGAGTTAGGAGTTAGGAGTTAGGAGTTAGTAGTTAGGAGTTGGGAGTTAGGAGTTAATAGTTTAAATATCTCCCCACCTCCCCATCCCCCCATCCCCCCATCTCCCCACCTCCCCATCCCCCCATCCCCCC
>JBHJJJ010000108.1:0-34262 GCA_050042755.1 Rivularia sp. (in: cyanobacteria) | reverse complement strand
GGGGGATGGGGGGATGGGGAGAGGGGGGGATGGGGGGAGAAACTAAATTCTAGACGTAGCAGAGCTACGTCTCTACAACTACAAACTGATAAATGATATAGGCTCGCGCCTTATATAGAGTGATAATTGATAACTGATAATTGATAATTGATATTTAAGATGACTCAAGAAACAGAAACCACTACCACAAAAGATATCGACACCGACACTACTTCACAACCAGAATTTCTCGATGAGTTACCTGGTGAAGTCGAAATGTCGCTTTTCGATCATTTAGAAGAATTACGACTACGAATTTTTTACTCCCTGATAGCCGTAGTGCTAAGTGCTATTGGCTGTTTCGTTTTTGTAAAACAAATTGTCCAATTGCTGGAAATTCCAGCAATTGGAGTTAAATTTGTTCGACTTGCCAGTGGAGAGTATTTTTTCGTATCTATTATAGTCGCTGGCTATAGTGGTTTAGTATTGGCTAGCCCATTTGTTTTGTATCAAATCGTTCAATTTGTACTACCAGGATTAACTCGACGGGAGCGACGTTTACTCATTCCCGTATTTCTGGGTTCTAGCTTACTGTTTCTATCGGGGCTAGTATTTGCTTACTTTGCCTTGATTCCCGCAGCTTTGAAGTTTTTCATTAGCTATGGTGCCGATGTAGTCGAACAAAATTGGTCAATTGACAAATATTTTGAATTTGTCTTGTTGTTGTTATTTAGTACGGGTTTAGCCTTTCAAATTCCCGTAATTCAACTCTTACTTGGTGCTTTAGGTATTGTTTCTTCTAAAATAATGCTTTCAGGCTGGCGTTTCGTAATTATGGGCGCGGTAGTTTTGGGAGCCATTCTTACACCTTCGACAGATCCACTTACCCAAAGTCTTTTAGCAGGAGCAGTTCTAGGATTATACTTTGGTGGAATTGGTTTAGTGAAGTTAATCGGTAAATAATGCAAATTACCTACTCCGATTTTGAAAAAATAGAAATTCGTGTGGGGAAAATTATTCAAGCGGAAGATTTTCCCAAAGCGAGGAAGCCAGCCTATAAATTGTGGATAGACTTTGGTGATTTAGGCGTTAAAAAATCCAGCGCTCAAATTACCAAACTTTATCGGCTAGAAGATTTACTAGATAAATTAATACTAGCTGTAACAAATTTTCCACCGCGTCAAATAGCCGATTTTATGTCCGAAGTATTAGTTTTAGGCGTAGTAGTTGATGATGGCGAAGTCGTATTAATTCAACCAGAACAAGATGTCCCTTTAGGTCAAAGAGTACTTTAAATTACTTACCTTTAAATTCTTCGCTGCATAATTTCATTTTCCAACTTCCACAAGGATGCTGGATTACGCCAGTACAAACTATTTTCTCGTTCCATAAATTGATAGCCAACTAATTCTCTTCTTAGAGTTGCGTAATCTGAATGGTGAATGCTAATAATTTCATTCACCTGATATTCCTTATAAATAAAATCTAACTCAAATTTTCTTACTAACCACCTAAGTACAACGAAACGTTTTTTTCTTGATGCGGGAATTCTGATTATTTTTGTACCATCAATAAAACTTTTGATAACTTTATTTTCCCAAGTTTCTAACTTTGTTTTTGTCATCTATTTATTTTCATTAAATGTTCAAATAATTAATTAACCTCAACTACAAACATAAAAATTAAAGTGGTACGAAGATAATATTTATAAAGTAGGTAATTTTAGATCATCAGTTAATTATATAAAATTTTACTAACCAAAAATTAAAAATTAGCAGCCTTTTAAAATCCTACTTAATATAAATATATCTAAATACCAAAAAATGTTCTCCTCTCTTATTCCTATTCCTAAATTTTCTCAAGAGACTATCCCATTTTTAATGAGAAAAAATGCTGTAGTCTCGGCACGAGTAAAAAGGCTATAATATCCACTCAGAACTGCGTTCACCTAAATCCAAAGCAACACTGACAGCCTTACCAAGTCGAGGACGTTCTCGCGTTTCCTGAATAAATGCTTTTACCTGTTCGGTTCCACCCATCCCATCAAGATAACTTGCAATACTATCCAAATGTGTAAGGTACTCATTCTCGTTTAAAGGAAACGAAGCTTGCTCTAAATATTTCCACATTACCTGTAGAAATAGTTTGCCTTGGGTGCGACGTAACTGGACATCATAAGAACGTCCCCACTTATCAAGCAATATTTGACGTAATTCTTGTCCTGTCATAGCTGTACTCAATGAGATTTTACATTTAGTAATGATGTGAAGTTCCGTAACTCCAGTATGATAGGAATATAAAGAAATGTAATGCTAAAAGAAAGAATGCTGGATAACTCTTGGAAGAGATAATCTGGCATTTATATAGGGCATGGGCATACTAGACTGGAGTTTGCTATTAACAGAACTCAAGTCAAAAAAGTTAACAAAACCAACCTTGATCGCGTAGATTATGGCTCAATTTTCTGAATCAATGGACGTACCCGATATGGGTCGTCGTCAATTCATGAATCTTCTGACTTTCGGAACTGTTACCGGAGTCGCTTTGGGAGTATTGTATCCCGTTGTCAAGTATTTTATTCCGCCTTCGAGTGGTGGTGCAGGTGGCGGTACTACAGCTAAGGACGAATTAGGCGATACTGTCAGCGTTTCTGAATTTTTAGGTAAACACAACGTAGGCGATCGCACTTTGGTGCAGGGGCTAAAGGGTGACCCCACATACATTGTGGTAGAAGGCAGCGACACGATTCAAAATTATGGAATCAACGCTATCTGTACCCACTTGGGTTGTGTTGTACCTTGGAATATTGCTGAAAACAAGTTTAAGTGTCCCTGTCATGGTTCCCAATATGACGCTACTGGTAAAGTAGTTCGAGGCCCCGCGCCTTTGTCTTTAGCACTGAGTCACGTAGCAGTACAAGATGACCAAATGGTGATTACTCCTTGGACTGAAACTGACTTCCGTACCGAAGAAGAACCTTGGTGGGCTTAAATCAGTTATCAGTTATCAGTTTTAATAGCTTACGTTGGCAAAATTAGTCAATTCTAAATTAAGTAATTATACTTTTTTTGAACAATGTCTAGTCATAAATAGAAGCTCCTGTTAAGACTCGGCGGATTGCCAGGAGGAGTTTCTAAACCATGCTTATCCACAAGGTAAGTAAAGAGTAGCGTGACTTTAACTACCAACGTCCCTTCGGTGATAACTGCTGTCTGTTTGCTGTCACTCAGTTTCATGTGCTAGGTCATTCTTCTTTTAAAAAGAACTAATGACTAATGACTAATGACTAATAACTAATAACTAATAACCAAATTCCGACGAAGAGATGAGAAATACTTGTACAACCAGGTTGAATCGAGCCTTTAAAGCGATTTCCAAAACATTACTGGTAGCGATCGCCACGGTGGCATTTTTCTTCACCAGCGATTTAGCACTTCCCCAAGCTGCTGCTGCTTATCCTTTCTGGGCACAAGCAAGCTATCCGGAAACTCCCCGAGAACCTACAGGTAGGATTGTATGTGCCAATTGTCATTTGGCTGCCAAACCTGCTGATGTAGAAATTCCTCAGTCGGTTTTACCAGATACCGTATTTAAAGCGGTAGTTAAAATTCCTTACGATACTAGCGTTAAGCAAGTAGGTGCTGACGGTTCCAAGGTAGGTTTAAATGTTGGAGCCGTATTAATGTTACCTGAAGGTTTTAAGCTTGCTCCAGAGGAACGTATTTCCGAAGAGTTAAAAGAAGAAGTTGGAGATGTTTACTTCCAGCCCTACGGTGAAGGAAAAGATAACGTATATTTAGTCGGTCCTCTTCCTGGAGAACAATATCAAGAAATCGTTTTCCCACTTCTTTCTCCTAATCCCGCAACTGATAAAAATATTAACTTTGGTAAATATCCCGTTTACCTTGGTGCAAACCGAGGACGAGGACAAGTTTACCCCACTGGCGAGAATAGCAATAATAACGCTGTCACTACTTCTGCGGCTGGCACAATTACCAAAATTGCCAAAGAAGAAGATGATTTTGGTGGCGTTAAATATGCTGTAGACGTTCAAACTGCAGAAGGAGAAACCGTTACTACTGCGATTCCTGCTGGCCCAGAATTGATTGTTTCCGAAGGACAAGAAGTCGCAGCTGGTGAAGCTTTAACCAATAACCCCAATGTGGGTGGTTTTGGTCAACACGATGCAGAAATAGTGCTGCAAAGCGCAGGTAGAGTTAGAGGCTTGATCGCGTTTATAGCCCTTGTAATGATGGCTCAAATCATGCTTGTACTCAAGAAGAAACAGGTTGAGAAAGTTCAAGCTGCTGAAATGAACTTTTAAATTAGTCATCATCAACTAAAATCATTTTTTTTTGGACAGGTGCTTTACCTGTCTTTTTTTTAAGTTATTAATCCCAGATAACAAGTGGCTTTCAGAATAAGTCCAAACAGCTTGATTTTTGGGCGGCTCCTGTAGGTACACTGCGTCAAGGGTTCCCATTAGAAATTTTAATGGGTGCCCGTCAAGGCACAACTGCTCTGCGGGTATAAAATCTCCCTACAGTTTTTTTCTATTCCCTATTCCCTACTCCCTACCTCCCGGATTCTTATATCAAGTTAGAACGAGCACTTGTAATAAGTCTTGCAGTAACACTGTCTTCACCAAAGATGCTTTTTTCACAGAGAAAGTGTGACTACGAACATAGTTATTTATAAGTAAAACTGTTTATTTTTAGCCGATAAAGCAAAAAAACACCTAATTATCTCAAAATTACCTCTTCTATTTTTGAGAAATTAATTCGACAAATTCAGCAATAATTCGGATAAACGATCGGTAATAGCAAGTTGTTTTTCCTACATTTTACATTGAGACCAATCTTCAAAAAAAATGTTTTACCGCTAACCGAAATGTATCATTATAGATTTGCCCCAAGAAACCGGGTTTATCTATGTAAATACATAATTTTTTAAAGATCTCCATTCGCAGTAAAGCTGCTTTTTCGTTGAGATGCAATATATGACACTGCAAATCAGATAAAAGTTTATGAAGGGAGCTAAGCATCCCAATTCGATAAAAAAATCAGTCCAAAGTTTGATATAGTACATACTTTAGATGGTTGAAAAAGTCAAATATAGTTATTTCTAAGCTGGTAGTTTAAAAAAAAATTTTGTTTTAAAAAAAAAAATTTAATTTTTCTTCAAATTTTTGATACAGTAAAAATTACCAACATAAGTTAACAACTAACCAATCTTGACAAACTTTTCTATCTCCGGGGTCTACTTTAGCGTCTGGTATTGTTCCTTCATATTACGGAATGATATAGAATATCAAGTATTGCTTGCAGGGCAAGAGAACTGTATAGAACTTAATGATACGACTTCAGTATAAGCTGGTTATCGTCATAGTTCAGTTCCGCTCGCTCTGTAGCGATCAATTTGTTTAACAGCGACTCTTGACTCTTGTTTGTTTAACCAGTAGCTAGTATTATCCAATCAAGCACTCTCAATAGAGGCTACATTTTTTGGTATGGTTAATCCAAGCATTTGAGATAACTTCTGTTTATGTTCAACTTGAAGGTTGTAAAGGAATGTCCAAGTCTGCGATAATCAAAAATTCATCAGACCCTTCCTTGAATGTAAATCTAGGCTGCAATCTCAAGCATAAGCCTGGAGACTACCGAGAGGAATTTTTCGCCACGGTAAAAATTCTCCGCTATTTGAAGCAGACAACTTCGGAGGATTAAGTAAATTGGTGTAAGTAAAAGTTATATTTTTCAAAGAGACGTGAATTGATCGATTCTAATCTCTAACCTTCGTTACTTTAAATGAAGATAGTTGAGTCAATAGAGGTGAGAGAGGGAGTTGCATTTTTACAGTGGCAAAATGTAGTTTTCAGAATTTAGATGCATTTGGCAACTTTATAATGGTAAATCCGGATATTGAATTATGTAATTCAAGTAAATGGAAGCCAAGCTTCTTCACTTGAGGTAGCTTAAATTTCTCCTACACTAGATATAGAAATTACCTTTCATATCGAACAAGGAAAGGGAGATTTTGTCAGCTAGTAGTGTTTGTCAAATAAGGTGCATCGAATGGTACTGTAGTAATGTGGTCTATTTATTTGTCTATTTGAGCGGTTGACTAAAATCGCTTGACTTTCTGGCTCATAATCGAGTATCAAAGTCACACAAGCCTTTTCCCCCGTAATTATAGTTACGAACACACGGTGAAACCTAGAGGAACGCTATGTAGTTGTCCTGTAACATGTTTAGAAGTCTTGAAAATTGGTAGATATTCAAAACAGTTTCTGCTTGGCTTAAATAAGTTAATGCGCTATCTTCTCGATGGGCGCAAACTTAGGGCATATAAAACTTAAATAGTATGCAATAGCCTATAGATTTCGGTATTGCATTTGATGGTGAGCCTTAAAAAACGACAGATTTAGTTATTCTGTAGATGCCAGATACACCACGAGTTAATTTGTTTTAAAGCCCGCCCATTTTTCGACAGAAATTATAACCCATTACTGATGGGCTATGTCTGGTTAACTTGTTTTAAGGTCTGCTTTTTAAGTCCGGCTAAGGGTGACCATCTCTACGCCTGTAGACACGATACCGCCGACGGTCGTGATTGATGCAGTCCCATTTTTGCTCAAAGTAAATAGCTTTGAGTGAGCCTTATGTAACAGATAAATATCTGCATCATCTATCGATTGAGATAGATAATTGAACGCACATTTGCAAGCACAAATTTTTTATTACTAAAAGGTCAAAAACCATGAGTATCGTTCAGTCAAAGTTAGAAGTTACTGAATCCAGCTTTCATGTAGAAGCTTACGAAAAGATTGAATATAGCCTTGTCTATGTTGATGGAGTTTTCAACATAGATAATCCAGAGTTAGCAGAATGTTATCAAAAGTTTGGGCGCTGCTTAGCTGTTGTAGATTCTAATGTCTACAAGCATTACAGCAATCAAATGAAGCAGTACTTTGAACATTACAATATTGATTTAACTCCTTTTCCCGTAACTATTACCGAGCCTAATAAAACAATCCAAAGTTTCGAGAAAATTGTAGATGCATTTGCTGACTTCAAACTAGTTCGTAAAGAGCCTGTTTTAGTTATTGGCGGTGGATTAGTAACGGATGTTGCGGGTTTTGCTTGTTCGGCTTACCGTCGTAGCAGTAACTATATCCGCATCCCTACCACTTTGATTGGTTTGATTGATGCGAGTGTTGCTATCAAAGTAGCGGTAAACCATAAAAAACTGAAAAATCGTCTTGGTGCTTACCACGCTTCTTCTAAAGTATTTCTTGATTTTTCCTTCTTGGGTACTTTACCTACCCCTCAAGTACGTAACGGTATGGCAGAACTAGTAAAAATTGCCGTAGTAGGGCACAAAGAAGTATTTGATTTGCTCGATAAATATGGCGAAGAATTGCTTCATACCCATTTTGGTAACATTGATGCCACAGAAGAAATCAAAGAAGTTGCGCGTGTTCTGACCTATAAAGCCATCAAGAAAATGTTGGAATACGAAGTACCCAACTTACACGAATTAGACTTAGACAGAGTTATAGCCTACGGTCATAGCTGGAGTCCGACCTTAGAATTAGCACCCCGCGTGCCTATTTTCCACGGTCATGCAGTAAACATCGACATGGCTTTATCTGCAACTATTGCCTCAATGCGAGGGTATATCAGTGAAGAAGATAGAGATCGTATTTTAGGGACAATGAGCCGTATTGGACTTTCTCTCGATCATCCTTTATTGGAAGAAGAACTTCTATGGCGTGCAACAGAATCCATTTCTTTGACGAGAGACGGTAAACAAAGAGCTGCAATGCCTAAGCCAATTGGCGAATGCTTTTTTGTCAATGATTTAACTCGTGAAGAACTGGCAGAAGCTTTAGCAGAACATAAGCAAATTTGTAAGAAATTTGCTCGTGGTGGCGATGGTGTAGACGTTTATCCGGTTTATTCTGAATCAGAAGCGGAACTCGTAGGGAGTGAAAATTAATGACAGGCGTTATAGACAAACCTGTAGCTAGGCCAGTTACGCCTTTGGGAATATTGGCGCAGGATTTAGTTGCTCTCGTGGAAGCTTTGGATAAAGAAACATTGCCAGCACATTTCAAAGAAAAACTTCGCTTTGCTTCCCGTTTAGCATCTGGTTTAGACCCTTATTTAGAAGAATGTACTACCTCTGAGTCGGCAGCTTTAACAGCCCTTGCCGAGAAAACGGCCCACGAACAGTGGAGTAACCGCTTTGAGGGCGGAGAAACGGTAGTACCCCTAGAACAGGAAATGCTTTCCGGTCATATAGAAGGGCAAACATTGAAAATGTTTATCTATATGACAAAAGCCAAACGAGTACTGGAAATCGGTATGTTTACGGGTTATTCGGCCCTCGCGATGGCAGAAGCATTACCAGCAGATGGCAAACTGATTGCTTGTGAGGTAGATCCTTATACAGCAGAGTTCGGTAAAGCTGCTTTTCGAGAATCTGCCCACGGTGAAAAAATTCAAGTTGAAATCGGTCCAGCCTTAGACACTTTGGATAAACTGGCAGAGAAGGGGGAGTCCTTTGACTTTGTGTTTATTGATGCAGATAAAGCAGGGTATGTAAAATACTTTAATACCCTCTTAGAGAAAAACTTGTTAGCCCCATCCGGGTTTATCTGCGTTGATAATACATTACTTCAAGGACAGCCTTATCTGAGTGAAGCAGAACGCACCGCCAACGGACAAGCGATCGCCAAATTTAACAGTACCGTCGCGGCCGATAAACGTGTCGAACAAGTACTACTCCCGGTAAGAGATGGTTTAACCATCATCCGACGATTAGAAAATTAAAACTTGAGGGGATGAACTTTCAAGATTTATAGCGAGTAGTGGTGAGTAGTGGATATTGAATACAGAAAAATTTTCTGACAATACTCACCACCCACTGCTCTTAATCAATTCATCCTTCATTTTTCATATTTAGCAGTTCCTCATTAGACTATGGCACAATCTATTTCTGTTTCTTCCTCTCAATCTGTGACACCTCCAATTTCAGTAGGTATGCGTTTTGCAGCCCTATGTCAAAATCTCGCAACTCTAACTTTACTGTTGTTAGCGCTACCAATTAACGCCACCATTGTTGTAATCTCCCAACTGCTAAACATACTGACTTTTCCGTTTCAAAAAAAACAGACAACAGTAACGGCTGCGGAAAAGAAAAATATTCTGATAAGCGGTGGGAAAATGACTAAGGCACTACAGCTAGCTCGATTTTTTCATGCAGCAGGTCATAGAGTAGTACTAA
This sequence comes from Rivularia sp. (in: cyanobacteria), assembly GCA_050042755.1. GTDB lineage: Bacteria > Cyanobacteriota > Cyanobacteriia > Cyanobacteriales > Nostocaceae > Rivularia. The sequence continues at coordinate 24,992 of JBHJJJ010000108.1, read as the reverse complement.
CAGAAACCCATAAATATTGGCTATCTGGTCATCGCTTTTCTCGGGCTGTAAATAAATTTTATACAACACCCGTTCCAGAGAAAGATTCACAAGTTTATACCCAAGCAATAATCGACATTGTTAAGAGAGAAAATATTGATATTTATATTCCGGTAACAAGTCCGATTGCTAGTTATTATGATGCTTTAGCCAAACCAGCACTATCAGAATACTGCGAAGTATTTCACATAGATGCTCCTACCTGCGAAATGCTTGATGATAAATTTGCCTTCAGCGAAAAAGCGCGCAGCTTTGGTTTATCGGTTCCTAAATCTTTTAAAATAACAACTCCGGAACAAGTTTTAAATTTTGATTTTTCTGGAGAAACTCGTAAATATATTATCAAAAGTATTCCTTACGACTCAGTGAGACGTTTAGATTTAACCAAACTTCCTTGCGAGACGACAGAAGAAACAGAAGCTTTCGTGCGAAGCCTGCCAATTAGTCCTCAAAAGCCTTGGATAATGCAAGAATTTATTCCTGGAAAAGAATATTGTACTCATAGTACCGTTCGTGACGGTGTGCTGAGACTACATTGTTGTTGTGAATCTTCAGCTTTTCAAGTCAACTACGAAAACGTAGAAAATCCAAAAATTCGTGAATGGGTAAGGCACTTTGTGAAAGAATTGGAAGTTACCGGACAACTTTCTTTTGATTTTATTGAAGCCGAAGATGGTAAAATATATGCCATTGAATGTAATCCTCGCACTCATTCTGCTATAACCATATTTCACGATCGGTTGCAACAAGCAGCTAATGCTTACCTAAGTAAAGAACCGATTACCGAACCTTTACAAGCATTACCCAACAGTAAACCTACTTATTGGACATATCACGAAGTTTGGCGACTGAATGAAATTCGTTCTTTTTCTCAATTGAGAAATTGGATTAAGAATATGTGGCGAGGTACTGACGCGATTTACAAATTTGACGATGCACTACCATTTTTAATGGTTCATCATTGGCAAATTACATTGTTATTGCTGAAAAATTTGTTTAAGCTCAAAGGCTGGACAAGAATCGATTTTAACATTGGTAAACTTGTAGAACTGGGTGGAGATTAATTGTTGTTAAGCATGACTAATATTCTGCATTTAGTGCCGTTCATTAGGATTGATTAACACCTATTTCTAATTTAATGAATTTCAATACTTAAATCTAAAACCATATAAACATTCTGGTGTGGCTGTTATCCATTTTTGGAAACATCTAAATCATTTGTCTTGCTTAAATAAGCGTGTAAAAATAATTTGAGATTAAAGAATATGAAAGAATATGCATCAAACTAAAACATCATCTTCATTCCCTACTTCACCCGCAATCCCCCTGAGAGTCTTGCACCTCGCGGGTTCTTGTGTCTCAGAGTTCTACTACAACCTGTCAATGATATATGCAAAGGAAGTTGTACAACTCATTGGTGTCAGCAGTCACTATGCCATAGTACATCCTGACGGTTTTTGGCAATTGGGAATATCCTTAGATGACCTATCAGAGAAAATCTCACTCCAGGAGATGATTTCTCAGCTACCTGAGATTGATGTAGTAGTCCCACATATGTTTTGTTTCCCCGGGATGACGAGTTTCCGGGCATTCTTCGAGGATATTCTTGGCTTACCCGTGGTGGGGTCGCCATCTCATTGTACAGCACTGGCAACCAACAAAGCTCAAACACGAAGCGTTGTATCTGCATCCGGTGTTCGAGTGGCTAAGGCACAGCAACTCCGCCAAGGTAACACCCTGACAATGGAACCCCCGTTTATCGTAAAACCCAACTCCGAAGACAACTCTTTGGGCATGAGCTTGGTTTGGAATAAAAATCAAATCGCGGAAGCATTGCAGATTGGGTTTGAATTTGACGAGACTCTGTTAGTTGAAGATTACATTCCCGGAAGGGAACTGCGTGTAGCTGTAATCGAGCGTGAAGGCAAATTATGCGTACCGCAAATGATAGAATACTTGTTCTCCGAGGAACATCCCATCAGAACTGTTCGGGATAAGCTTGAACTGCAATCTAACGGAATACCAAGCAAGCAACCTGAGAAGCCAGCAGCAAAGCCGATGTGTCCAGCTAATGTCACGGCTGAACTATGTGAGAAGCTTGCAGATGCTGCCAAAAAAGCACATATAGCTTTGGGTTGTCGCGATTATTCTTTGTACGATTTCCGGGTACATGCAGAAACCAACGAGCCATATCTACTTGAGGCAGGCTTGTTTTGGTCTTTCGGCAAGATTAGTATGATTTCGCGGATGCTTCAGGCTGATGGGCAAAGTTTGGAGGATGTGGCGTTGGAGTTGTGGAGTGGCGCTGCGGGGCGTACTCGTATTGCATGCGGTTCGCTGTTTAAGTATGTAACGATGGAAGGAAAATAATTGTATGTTACCGCCCAGATAGCTATTTTCACGTCAAATACATTCTTGTCGTGAGGGATTCTAGCCCGTTTTTCTTTAACGTTCCCTCTTCTCTAAATTTATCCGCGATACCGTAGTGTGGAATACCCTACTTACTTCATCGGTTAGCACACCTTTTGCTAATTTATAAAACTTTGTTACTTTTGTTTACATAAAGCAACAAAACTTTAATGAGAGGTCACAAGTAATATGATTACTATATTGATTGCACTATTCGTTGTAGGTTGGGTAGCTGCTGCATTGATAGGCGCTCAAGCATATTTCCGAGGAGAGCAAACAAAGCCTATCCACGAGCGTAACTGGAATTCTGAATCTTTTGATTTCTTGGCTAAGTCTGTAACCGGTAAAGAAACAGACTACATCGAACGCGTACCAGCTTATGGTATGGATGCATATGCTAGTAAGCAAATGAGCTAATTAACTAGTCAAAGAATGAAGCACATTAGTATGGGACAAGGTTCCATAAATACAACCCCCAGTATCCTCATGTTGGGGGTTTTGTTTTTTATAGTATTGAAGCATGGCTATTTTTATTTAATTCAACAATACTCAAAGTAAATAATTTCATCCTCAAATCTGAATATTGATACACTTGTATGCAAGCTAAGCTTTACTTTTTTGTTGGAAAATAAGCTGTTACGCATTTAATTTGTATAGTGCTAGCGAGCAAGATGTATGTCCTAAGTCCCTCCGGGACGACCTCCGGTACGGACACGCTTCGCGTTCAGCTTTGAGAAGGGCTAACGCACTACAATACTTTAAGGTTTTGGCTTTATATAATTTAGCTGCACATCAGCTTAAAGCTTATTCATTATTGATATAAGGTGGACAATAGCCACCCTACAACTTTTATCCCTTTACAATGATGCTATTACAAAGGACGGTATGCTCGATAATTGATATTGGGAAAAATATTATCCATGTATTCAACTTTCTCCAACCATCCACTGTCAATTTTACCGACATTAATATCTTCGTACAGCTTGTTAAACCGCATTAAGTGAGAACGAGTTCTTCTTACAGCATAAGGAACCATAGTACCGGTTCGCATAATAAATGCCCAGTCACTTGATTGTGCTAAAAGTAACTCTCGTGCTGCTTGATTGAGAGCTTTGGATTCCAACTCATCTTCTGCTTCCCGAGTTGATAATTCAATCATTCGCTCAGCGGCTTTATGCAAATGTGGGTAAATCCACGTATTTGTTTCATTTAGCCAATACTCGTGAAAGCCCTTGTATCCCCAACTTGACTGAGAAGGACGGCAAACTTGCTGAACCGGATTAGCCTTCAAATAATCTGACAAATGAGTCATGTCATAGGTACCTTGATCAAACCAAGACTTGCGGTAGAGATAATCAATAAACCAAGGTCCTTCGTACCACCAATGTCCGAACAATTCTGCATCGTAAGGCGAAACCACAATTGGAGGACGATGCATCATATTTTCGAGATGTTGCTCTTGACGTTCGCGGTTGAACATAAAGTTAGAAGCGTGTTCTGCGGTTTTTTCTCTTGCCCAATAGGGATCGTAAAGTTGTTTATCCCCAAGTCCTAAACCACGACCGGTAATTTTGTGATATTTGATGCCCGTATTCTTGCGCTGACCGTTAGGCATAATGTAAGGCTTGATATACTCATATTCAGCCTCCCAGCCCAAGTCTTTATAAAATTCCCGATATTCTGCAGCACCAGGATAACCTACCTCAGAGGACCATACTTGTTGAGAGGATTCATGATCGCGTCCAAAAGCTGCAACACCACTTTCCGTAAAAATAGGTGCATAAGTACCAAAACGAGGACGAGGACGAGCATACAAAATACCATGTCCATCAGTAAGGAAATAGCGCAATCCAGCATCCGCCACCATGCGTTCTAAATCTTCAAAGTAAGCACATTCTGGCAACCAAATCCCATTGGGTTTCCGGCCAAAATTTTCTTCGTAATGCTCTACCGCTACCTGAAGTTGTGCCCAAACCGCTTGGGGATACATCTTCATTAATGGTAAATAACCGTGAGTTGCACCACAAGTGATGATATCAATATTGTTAGAATCTTGGAATTGCTTGAAAGCAGTTACTAGATCGCCTTTATATCGTTCCCAAATTTCTCTAGTAGAGTTAAATTCGCTAGCATAATGCTCGGCTAAATACTTGACATGACCATTTTGAGCATTATGTTCGATTTCTAGCTCTATAAGTTCTTCTAGTTTTGCTAAGTGTTCGTCATAGCGTTCTTGCAGCAACGGATCTCGTAGCATTGAAACCAGAGGTGGTGTCATACTCATGGTGATTTTAAAATCAACACCGTCTTGTTTCAAACCTTCAAAGACACGTAGTAGGGGAATGTAAGTTTCTGTGATTGCTTCATAAAGCCATTCTTCCTCCAGCACATAGTCACTTTCTGGGTGACGAACGAAGGGCAGATGTGCGTGAAGTACAAGCGCAACGTAGCCAATAGCCATAATATTAATTCCGATCTGGTTTTATATATTGATAGTTGTGTTTGAGCAAAAAAATTCCAACGCCCGCCCACTTAGTTTTCGTCTGCCACCCTTACAGGGTAGGGCTAGAGAAACAAAGCTTGCGAGCATTTTGCCAGCCGAAGAAATACTTCTGGTTTGTCAGAAGTTAACAATATTTTAAGACTTTATGGTTATCCCTAGGCTATAGTCGTTAATTATTTATAAGAATGGTCATGGGGCATGGGAAATAGCTCGCGGAGTTAGGAATTATAAGATTTTGGATTTTGGATTAAAAATCTCCCTATTTCCCATCTTCTTCAATGGCCAATTCTCTATTCTTCACTTTCTTGATATAATTCTTGCAATGTTTGCTGCTGCTTCTTTCGAGAAATTCGGCGATATTTTTTACTTTCTAACCTAGGCTCGAATTGTTGCCGCCCTTTTCCTTTAGTTTTTAACTTAAGATTGGATTCTGGCGAGGCTTGCTGCTTCAGCCAAGTTTGACATTCTATTACTTCTTCTAAAAACTCTAAATAATCCTCGTAACGTTCCCAATCTCCCCGAACTACGCAATCAGGTTCATCTCTATGTAAACAGTTGCTAAACTTACAGTCACCATTTTTTAATCTCACGAGGGCTTCTGGAAAATAACTGGCTAGTTCCTCCGGCCTGCAATTTAAGTCTGGTTGATTGAAACCAGGAGTATCTGCCAGTAAACCACCTCCAGGAAGTTCAAATAATTCTACGTGACGAGTGGTATGCCTTCCACGAGCTAATTTACCGGAAACTTCTGCTACCCGTAAGTGTGCGCTGGGAATTAAAGTATTGATTAGACTGGATTTTCCAACACCTGAAGCTCCAGCAATAACAGTAATTTTACTTTGAAGAGTACTTTCTAAAAGGTTTATATTTATACCTTTATAAACGCTGATAAATGTGGGTTTATAACCCCAATTGTTAAGACGTTCTTTAATTTCTGTCTGTTCTTGAAAAGTTATTAGATCGCTTTTATTCAAGCACAAAATTACATCTAAACCTGTGGACTCACCTTTGACTAAAAAGCGGCTGAGTTGATGAGGTTCTAAGGGCGGATCTGTAACAGCAAACACCAATAATATTTGATTTACATTGGCGATCGCCGGACGATCGAGTTGAGAGCGGCGGGGCAAGACATCGGCAATCGCACCCCTACCACCAGCCCAATCGGGTTCTTCTACCACAACGCGATCGCCAACCATTACTTGGGTACCAATTTTTTTTAAACGGGTTCTACGGGTACATAAAAGGAGTTGGGGGTTGGGTAAAGAAACAGAAGAGGCAGAGGATAAAATTACTCCCTGTGCTTCCCCTGCTTCTCCATCAAGCTGTACTCGGTAAAAATTGGCTTGCACGGCCAGCACCGTACCTAATAACTGTCCTCGATGTGTTAATGATACTTCGCCACTCATGAGTCATTAACTGAACGGCGTACTAATAAAGAAAAATAATTAGAACAGTCTCTAAATTGTTCAATTTGATGCACCGCCATTGTAAAGCTATCGGGAACATGCTCAATTGGCTCTCCCGCATCTAACCAAACTTCTAATAATTCTCCAGGTTGCATTTGCTGCAAACGAAGTTTTGTCCGCACGAAATTAATCGGACAAGGAGTTCCCCGCAGGTCAAGTTGAGCATCGGGAGTTAGTCGTGAAGATACAGCCATTAGTTAAACAATTTTCCCAAAAATCCTTCTAAGCCACCTTTTCCAGTACGATCTCCTTTTATTTTAGCTAGCTTCTCGAGCAATTCTCTTTCATCGGGTGTTATCTTTGTCGGAATATCAATCAACACCGTGATCATATGATCGCCCCTGCTAACGGGATTTCCCAAACGCGGAACACCCCGATTTTCCAACTTAGTGACTGTATTGGGCTGAGTTCCTGGCGGTATAGTCATTTGTACCAGACCATCTACAGTATTTACTTGCAAATGGCAGCCTAAAATCGCTTGAAGATAGCTAACTTTTATTTCTGAGAGTACATTAATACCATCACGCTGGAATTCTTCATCCTCATTTACGAATAGGTAAACGTATAAATCTCCAGGTGCACCACCCCGCGTGCCTGCATCTCCTTCGTTGGAAATTCGCAAACGGGTACCGTTGTCAACCCCTGCTGGAATAGTAATTTTAAGTTTTTTGGTAACTTGATTTGCACCCTTACCCTCACAAGCATCGCACTTATCTTCAATGACCATTCCTGTACCGTTACAGGTGGGACAAGTAGATACCTGGGTAAAGCTACCAAAAGGGGTTCTAGTTACGCGGCGAACTTGACCAGAGCCACTACAAGTGGAACAAGTCCGAGGACGAGTACCTGGTTTCGCACCAGAACCGCTACAAACCTCACAAGTTTCTAGGTGGGAAATACGAATTTCTTTTTCACCACCAACTACTGCTTCCCGAAAATCTAGCTTTAAATCTAACCGTAAGTCATCACCCCTAACTGGTCCGCTGCGTCGTCTTTGGGACTGTCCCGTGCCTCCAGCAAAGCCGCTGAAGATGCTTTCAAATATATCCGCAAAACCACCCATATCGCCGAAGTCTTGGAAACCAGCGGCACCAGCACCCGATACTCCTTGTTCTCCAAAACGGTCATAACGAGCACGGGTTTCTGGTTCCGAAAGTACTTCATAAGCGCGGTTGATTTCCTTAAACCGCTCTTCGGCTCCCGGTTCTTTGTTCACATCTGGGTGATATTTCCGGGCTAAGCGGCGGTAAGCACTTTTCATTTCTTCTTTGTCGGCGTCACGAGAGACACCAAGAATTTCATAATAGTCGCGAGCCATATAGCAAAGGTAAAAGTTAAAATGTTGGATCCTGGTCAGCAGTTACAGGTCAGGCGTGAGGCAAAAGTTAAGTTTTATTATTAATAATTGATTTTACCAAAGAAAATGGATATAGGCCCCCGTAACTATAAGACGGCTTTTCCACAAATCTTCATCTAAAATTCTTTTATTTATAAGATAATAATTATTGGTTGAAAATCCCTTTTGCTTTCTTTTGTGCCCGAACTCAAAAGTATTGGTTAAAGATATAAATAGTGGGTAGCGAAAACCACGCAAAGCATAGTTAGCTAAACGAAAAAAACACCATAACAGAGAAGCCTTAATCTTTCTTCTGTTTTCAAAAGCAAAGTACCTTGGGGCACCCATTAACTCCAAGTTTAATGTTCCAGTGCACCTCCATAGATTAAACCCTTCGGGGTTAGCTAAGTTAGACTTTTTCATTAGTTCTATTGAACGGTAAAACGATTTAAGTCTTGCCAGCAATGAATAGCTAATTATAAGCTTTGTTGTTGAAATAGGGAGCATTGGCGGCGATTCTAAGAATCTTCCCACTTGAGCGGACCTATGTAAAAGTCAACCTTTACACTTAGTCACAATTACTACTGACAGACTAAACGATAAGTTGGACTTCAAAGGATGAAATCTATCGATTAGCCGAATCGATGACTCTCTTATAATTGTGCTACGTAGATGTGCAATAAGTAGACCATAACTAGAAGGGCTAGCCGCACTTATTGGTGTGGAAAACCCGCCATCTATTATTTTATGGCATTTCGATCATTGCAATACCATTTAATAATGCCAGAATTTGCTCCTATAATTTAGCAAAACATTGGAGTATAAAACCACCTTTGATAATTAGGTAGACATAAATAAATCAAAGAAAGAGAAGCCGCTGAGTCGCAAGCGACACGCTGCGCGAACGCGTCTACAAAGGCTTATTCCTGCTCGCTGCTCACTACTTTCTTGTCAAGGGTGCCCGTAATAACGATAAGTTCTCCCACTCACCTAATTAACAGCGATCAATTTTGGAATTTCAAGTAATACCATTTCTTTATAAAGATGCGCCGAATTTAGCCACCTAACGGTTGGTTTTGTACGTGTAGCTCCAGCCTTCCAGGCACAGAGCGATTTAGCGCAGCCTCATACAGAATTGGTATAAGACCTAATTATAGCCCTATTGTACTTGTGTGAGATAGATAATTCTAAACCTCTCCCTTGAAAGTGGGAGAGGTTTGGATATGAAGGTTCCAACAGTACTGCACAGGAGGCGGGGAATCTCGGAGGATCAACAGAGAACCGCCACATATCCTAATTACCAATTAGTCTATAGCTTCATAATCGGCTTGGACTGTATTATCTTCTTCAAAATCAAAGTTAAATTGTGGTGCGAAAGCTTCTTTGGATGCTTCGTTATCTTCAGAAATTGAAGGATTATGGGACTCTTCAACTGTTTCTTCGTTACTTTCAGTATTGACGCGACTGTATACCTCCGCACCAATAGCAAATAGAGTTTGTTGAAACTCATCCAAACTTTGTTTAAATTCTGCTACGGATATTTCTTCATTAGCCATTGCAGCTTCTAATAAAGCTAGTTTTTCATCAATAGAAGCTTTGAGTTGCTCGTCGTAATGCTTAGGATTATCCGCTAAAGTCGATTCGTAACTGTGCAACAGAGTATTAGCTTGATTTGTTAATTCGATTAACTCTAAACGTCTTTTATCTTCCTCAGCATAGGTTTCGGCTTCAGTACGCATTCGTTCCACTTCGTTCTGACTCAAACCGCCTGTATTGGTAATCCGAATGCTTTGTTCTCTACCAGTACCTTTATCTTGAGCGCCGACTTTGAGGATACCATTAACATCAATTTCAAAAGATACTTCAATTTGAGGTACGCCACGAGGAGCTGGAGGAATTCCATTTAAAAGGAATTTACCCAAACTCTTATTATCCCGTGCCATTGCTCTTTCACCTTGAAGGACGTGAATTTCTACAGAATTTTGTCCGTCAACGGCTGTGGAAAATACCTGAGATTTGCTAGTAGGAATCGTAGTATTGCGTTCTATGGTTTTGGTAAATATTTCCCCTAAAGTTTCAAGTCCTAATGATAAAGGGGTAACATCCAACAGTAATAAATTATCTACTTCACCACCCAATACCCCAGCTTGAATTGCAGCACCAAGGGCTACCGCTTCATCTGGGTTAATCGAACGATCCGGGGCTTTACCGCTAAAAAAATTCATTAAAGCATTCTGTACTGCCGGAATGCGAGTTGAACCACCCACCAGAATAATTCGTTCAATCGTCGAGGGCTTTAGATCTGCATCTTTGAGTGACTGAGCCATTGGTTCGACAATAGCTTGAATCAAATGACTGCTAAGTTCTTCAAATTTGGAACGGCTAAGTTCCATTTCCAAATGTTTCGGCCCGCTTTCATTTGCAGTAATAAACGGTAAATTGATTGAAGTACTCGGCATCGTGGAAAGTTCAATTTTTGCCTTTTCAGCAGCTTCCCGCAAGCGTTGCAGTGCCATCTTATCTGCAGAAAGGTCAATGTTTTCCTGTTCTTGAAAAAGTTCTATCATCCATTGGACGATACAGTTATCAAAGTCGTCTCCACCGAGATGATTGTTACCACAAGTTGTTTTGACTTCAAATACTCCATCCCCAAGTTGGAGAATAGAAACATCGAAAGTTCCACCTCCCAAGTCGAACACGAGAATCAACTGTTCTTCATCTTGCTTGTCCAAACCAAACGCCAAAGCCGCAGCTGTTGGCTCGTTGATAATTCGCAGTACTTCTAATCCAGCAATTGTTCCAGCGTCTTTAGTCGCTTGTCTTTGAGCATCAGTAAAATAGGCCGGAACCGTGATTACAGCTTGAGTAACATCTTCTCCCAAAAAATTTTCCGCATCCTGCTTTAACTTCTGCAAAATCATCGCGGAAATTTCTTGAGGCGTGTAGTTGCGTCCGCGAATTTGCACGTCAACAGTATCGTCTCGACCTTTGGCACAACTATACGGCACGCGAGCACGTTCGTCTTGAGTATCATCCCAACGACGACCGATAAATCGCTTAATACTATATATAGTATTTTCCGCATTAGTTACTGCTTGGCGCTTTGCCAGAGGACCGACCAAACGTTCGCCGCTTTTGCCAAATCCGACAATGGACGGAGTAGTACGTCCACCTTCTGAATTAGCAATCACAAGGGGTTTCCCACCTTCTAAAACTGCGACACAACTATTGGTAGTGCCCAAGTCGATCCCAATAACTTTTCCCATAACTATCGGTAATTTTACTGATTAATTCTAAAATCCTGCAATTTTAACAACGATTGTTGGAGAACAGTTTCCTTTGATAAAACAATGTATTTTATCGGAAACTGTCCATCCTGAGGAAGAATCATTTCCAAATTATCAGAAATTTGACGGGCACCCTTAAAAATTTTTTTGAAGAAAAAACTTTTAAGGGAACCCTTGACTCTACCTAATCGTTGGTAATAAAAAGCGCGGATGGGGCAGGAGCCGATAAATTGGGATGCGATGCTCGTCCGATTACGATCAACCGAATTATTTTGGTTAGTTTTAGTGACTACAGCTTAAGTACTTGCTTCCCCAGGCTGCGACTCCTCCTGAGGGGGCAAATCTTCCTTCTGAGCAGCCACTTTCACCATTGCATGACGTAGCACGCGATCGCCAAGAAAGTATCCGCGTACTAACTCTTCTAACACTGTTCCTTCCGGATATTCATCCGTAGGTTCGCGCATTACTGCTTCATGCTCATTGGGATCGAACTCTTGACCTTCAGGACGCATTGGCGACACACCCAAGCGTTTGAGACAGTCTACGAGCTGCTTGTAAACCCCCTGATAACTTTTGTGAATAGCCATTTCTCCATCGTTTTGGGGTTTAATTTGCGCTCGTGCTCGCTCAAAGTTATCAACTATTGGCAATAATTCTGTAATAGTGTTGCGCTTCACTTTTACTTCTAAATCTTCTTTTTCCTTGAGCGTGCGTTTGCGGTAATTTTCAAAATCTGCCGCAATTCGCATATATTGACTGCTACGCTCATCTAACTGGGCTTTTAATGACTCAAGTTGAGCCGTAGGGGGCGTACCAATATCTGGTTGATCTGTTGTTGCCGGGGGAACCTCTTCTTGTACGCCAACCGTAGCCGAATCAGTGGCTACCTCCGGTTGAATTGTTACTTCCTCGTTAACATCACCGTTAGAAGTGTTGGAATTTGTTTGTGGAGAGTCGCTGTTCATTACTTGATTTACCTCTGTTTGTTCACCGAATAGCACTGCTGTGTTAATTATAGATGACTGTTAATATTCAGCCATTATTTTCTAATCATTTGGGGATAAATTATAGGTAAGTTTTTACAACCTTACATTCACAGCAGTTTAAAAATTCAATTACTGCAAGGGGAAGTTAGGCGTATTTGTTTGCCCTTCATGTTCCACGGAAGTGGTATCACCGTCATGTATTATGACAAATGCTGAAGCGGAGTGATGACTTTCTCTGGCGGCTTCAAAGTAGAAATTCCTTAACTCTAAGAGGTAGGGATTGCCTCCTTTACTTCCACTCATATCGCTATTGAGAGAGCTATGGCAGAAGAATTATTAGTTGGTAACGTAAGATAAGTGGGTATGCCTTCATTATTTGTGTCCTGTCGGATTAGCCGCAGCAAAGCTCAACGGGTTGGCCGTACGGTCGGTCTTATCGGACACCATAAAGGTTACTTTTGAACTTAATTTAAGAACATAACAAAAATTTTAGCGAAGTTTTCTTAGTTGAGATGAAAATTCTGCACCCCAGCTTGGGAATACTTAAATAATAAGGTTTGTGCAGCATCCATCCTCTCAATATATGACTTATTCGTCACAAAAAAAGCGCAGTACCGCTCTGAGTGTTAGGTCGGAGTTTTCGCCTTTCGGTAATAAACTTGTTCAATCTGGCTTTGTAGATAACAGCCAGATGAAGCAGGCGCTTATAGAAAGCCGCAAGTCGGGTAGGCCTTTAACTGAAGTTATCGAATCTATTGCAGGGCGAGAACTATCACCAGAGCTACTTCGAGAATACAAAAAGCAACAGCTATTTGAACTTAAAATTCTTTATGGCGTAGAATTCCTAGATCCCGAAGTTAGCCAGGTTGGCACAACTTCCGTGGGAAGTTTGATTGATACTCTTATCCCAGTGGATACTTGTCGTCGCCATCGGCTAATCCCATTATCTAAACATGAAGATGAAAATCCACATTATGTTTTGGTAGCCATGGTAGATCAAGATAATCTGGAGGCTTCCGACGACCTAAATCGAATTCTGCGCCCCCAAGGCTTCAGTTTGCAGCGTATGGTAATCACGAGTGAAGATTACCAACAGCTAATCAACCAATTTTTGGATGAAATGGCTGTCAAACAGAAGCACATAGAAAAAGAACAATTTACGGACATTAATCAAGATTTAGAAAATCTGGATAGTCTCGATCTAGAAGATGCTCCTGAAGAAGCAGAAGCTGACTTAGGCTCGGCGATGAAGGGCGCTGAGGATGCCCCAATTATCAATCTGGTAAATAGAATCCTCGCCAAAGCATTACATGAAGGGGTTTCTGATATTCACATCGAACCCCAAGAAGAAAACTTACGTATTCGCTTTCGTAAAGATGGTGTATTGCGGGAGGCTTTCGATCCTTTACCTAAAAAAATCGTTCCAGCAATTACCGCCCGTTTCAAAATTATTGCTACCTTAGATATCGCCGAACGCCGTCTTCCCCAAGATGGACGCATCCGGCGTTTATTTGAAGGGCGCAAAGTAGACTTCCGGGTAAATACTTTACCGAGTCGTTACGGAGAAAAAGTAGTTCTCCGGATTCTAGATAACTCCTCAACTCAATTGGGATTGGATAAATTAATTACCGACCCAGAAACGTTGCAAATTGTCCAGGAAATGGTTAGCCGCCCTTTTGGCTTAATTCTAGTAACCGGACCGACTGGGTCTGGTAAAACAACGTCTCTGTATTCTGCCCTCGCTGAAAGAAATTCTCCCGATATTAATATCAGTACTGTAGAAGATCCGGTGGAATATAGTTTACCGGGAATTACTCAGGTACAAGTAATTCGAGAAAAAGGACTGGACTTCGGTACAGCCTTGCGGGCATTTTTGCGACAAGATCCGGATGTTTTACTTGTAGGTGAAACCCGAGATAAAGAAACAGCTAAAACAGCTATCGAAGCGGCATTAACAGGTCACTTAGTATTAACTACCCTGCACACCAATGATGCTCCTGGTGCGATCGCCCGTTTGGGAGAAATGGGTATTGAATCTTTCATGATTTCTAGTTCCTTAATCGGAGTTTTGGCACAGCGTTTGATGCGTCGCGTATGTAGTGAATGTCGCATTGAATACACACCCACACCCCAAGAACTTGGACGTTATGGCTTATCGGCATCTCAAGAAGCAGATGTAATTTTCTATAAAGCCAATACTCTTACCCTAGAACAAGTTCAAGAAGCCAAAGCCAATAATACCCTTTGTGAAAAATGTAACGGTGTTGGTTACAAAGGGCGTTGCGGTGTTTACGAAGTAATGAGAATTACCGAACGCATCCAAACTTTAATCAATGAAGAAGCCCCAACAGAATTAATTAAAGAGGCAGCGGTAGAGGAAGGAATGAAAACTCTGCTTGCTTATAGTTTGGATTTAGTGCGTCAAGGAGCCACCACCCTTGAAGAAGTAGAACGCGTAACCTTTACCGATACAGGTTTGGAAGCAGAGTTAAAAGCCAAGCGTAAGAGTGGTTTAACCTGTCGAAACTGTGAAGCCGAATTGCAACCGGAATGGTTGGATTGTCCTTACTGTATGACATCAAGATTTCAGGATTAGTGGTTAGTGGTTAGTAGTTAGTGGTTAGTAGTTAGTGGTTACTAGTAATTAACAACTATCAACTACCAACTATCAACTATCAACTATCAACTATCAACTACCAACTATCAACTACCAACTATCAACTATCAAACAACAAATAAAAGGAACAAACAAATGGAAATGATGATTGAAGATTTGATGGAACAAATGATTGAAATGGGTGGTTCCGATATGCATTTATCTGCTGGTTTACCTCCTTATTTTCGTATCAGCGGCAAACTAACTCCCATCGGTGATGAATCTTTAAGTGGCGATCAATGTCAAAGATTAATTTTTAGTATGTTGAATAACTCTCAGCGTAAAATTCTCGAACAAAATTGGGAGTTAGACTGTTCTTATGGTGTCAAAGGATTGGCACGTTTCCGGGTGAATGTCTACAAAGAACGCGGTACTTACGCCGCTTGTTTAAGAGCCTTAAGTTCAAAAATTCCTAATTTTGACAAATTGGGTTTACCAGATGTTGTGCGAGAAATGTGCGACAAACCCAAAGGGATGATATTAGTCACAGGCCCCACTGGTTCTGGTAAAACAACTACTTTGGCGGCAATGATTGATTTAATCAACCGCACAAAAGCAGAACATATTTTAACTATTGAAGACCCAATTGAATTTGTTTATGAACCAATTCAAAGTCTCGTTCACCAGCGTCAACTCGGTGAAGATACAAAAAGTTTTGCTAATGCTTTAAAAGGTTCTTTACGTGAAGATCCAGATATTATTTTGATTGGAGAAATGCGAGATTTAGAAACAATTTCCCTCGCTATTTCAGCAGCAGAAACTGGTCACTTAGTATTCGGTACTTTGCACACCTCTTCAGCAGCACAGACTGTTGATAGAATCATCGACGTTTTCCCTGCAGATAGACAAACTCAGGTGCGCGTACAGTTATCAAACTCTTTAGTAGCGGTATTTAGCCAAACCTTAGTACCGAAGAAAAACCCCAAACCGGGTGAATTCGGTAGAGTAATGGCTCAAGAAATCATGATTATTACTCCTGCTATTTCTAACATGATTCGCGAAGGTAAAACCGCTCAAATTTACTCCTCGATTCAAACAGGTGCGAAATTAGGAATGCAAACTTTGGAGAAAGTTCTGGCCGATTATGTAAAAGCAGGAACTATTTCTTTTGAAGCCGCAATGTCAAAAACATCTAAGCCAGATGAAATCCAGCGTCTAATTGGTGCAGCACCAGCAAATGGTAAAGCAAAAGCTGGTTTAAAACGTTAATCTTCAACAAAATTACTAGTAGTTAGTTGTCAGTTTTTTGCAACCGAATGGGTATTCCCTTTTCGGAGATACTGCGCTAAGTCGGAGATACTAACTACTAAGTAGTTTTTCCTTTATTAAGTTAAAAAAATTACTTTTAATGTATATAAATCATGCAAACTTTTGTTGCTCGAGTTCGCGATTCAGAAGGAAAATCCAAACAGGTAAAAATTGTTGCAGACTCCTTAGCACAAGCTCGTACTGACTTAAGACAGCAAGGTTTTGTAATCCAAGAATTAGAACAATCTAAAGGTTTTGATCTTGGTGATGCTCTTGATTTAACAAAACTACAAAATAAGCTTGCTACAGTCTCTGTTAAAGATAAAGCGATATTTTCTCGTCAATTTGCTGCTTTGACAAATGCAGGAGTAGCAATTGTCAGAAGTTTAGGAGTACTTTCCGAACAATGCAGTAATCCAAAATTAAAAGATGCACTATTAGATATTAGTAGCGAAGTGCAAAACGGTGTTAATCTTTCCGATGCAATGCGGAAGCATCCTGAATGTTTTGATAATTTGTATGTCAGTATGATTCAAGCTGGTGAAGTCGGCGGTGTTTTGGACGAAGTACTCAACCGTTTAGCCAAATTGTTAGAAGATGTGGCGCGACTGCAAAACCAAATCAAATCGGCAATGTCTTATCCTACCGTAGTAGGTGGTTTAGCAGTAATCATTTTTCTCGCAATGACTATTTTTCTAATTCCAATTTTTGCCAATATATTCAAAGATTTGGGAACAGAATTACCAGCTCTAACACAGTTTATGCTCTGGATAAGTGGTGTTCTTACAAGCTGGAGGCTTTTCGTTCTTATTGGTATTTGTGTAGGGTCAAAAATTGCTTTTGACCAATACTATAAGACACCCGTTGGCAAATTGAATATCGATGCGATTTCTCTAAAATTGCCTTTGTTTGGTGATTTAACCCAAAAATCAGCAATAGCTAGATTTAGTCGGACTTTTGGTTCTTTAACTCGTTCTGGAGTACCAATTCTAACCTCCTTAGAAATTGTCCGAGATACATCAGGAAACCAGATAATTGCTAATGCTATTGATTCTGCAAGAAACGAAGTTCAGCAAGGGGGGATGATTAGTTTCGCTTTGCAAAAAGAAAATTGCTTTCCTCCTATGGCAATTCAAATGATGAGTATTGGAGAAGAAACAGGGGAATTGGATGGAATGTTAATGAAAGTTGCTGATTTCTATGAAGATGAAGTTGAACAAGCAGTAAAAGCTATGACCAGTGTTTTGGAACCATTAATGATTGTAGTTATTGGTGGTATGGTTGCTGTGATTTTACTGTCAATGTACTTACCTATGTTCGCAGTATTTGAAGAATTGGGATAAATTACAGTGAACAGTTATCAATTAACAATTAACAGTGAAGAGTTAACAGTTAACAGTTAACGGTGAACAGTTATCAATTAACAATTATCAATATTTACAGTTAATTGATAACTTTTTACTTTTGTAGGACTTACATAACTGCCATATTTTTCTCGTAGGGGCACGTGACACTTTGACTAATTATGAACGTAGTAATAACATGCAGGCTGTGTCACGCACCAACCGACATTGTGACAATTGCGGCCATTCCTGTTTTAAAAGATTCATTACTCTTAATTTATTAAATTATGCCAGTACAAAAATCTCAATACGAAATCAGCTTGGCGGAATATAGCAATCATTCAGCAGCAGTTGCTCTTTTAAAGCAACACCGTCCTTATTTAGAAATGATTCCTAGTTTACGCCGTCCAGATGAAAGTCTTGTTACGATTCCTCTACCTATTATTCGCATTCGCAAAACTGAAACTAACTTACCACAGACAACTTGTCTACCCTCTGATTTAGCAATTTTGATGTGCGATCCGGAATGGAAAATAAAAACAGGGGTTGAAATTCTTGTATTTATTCACCGCCCTGATGAGGATTTTTCTGATTTTTTAGGACGATGGCGACAAACTCAAGTTTGGTTAGATAAAGATTACGAATGGTTTATGCCGCCTCGGTACAATCATATTTTGAATGAAGGAACCAATACTATATATCCTTTGTTTGTAGTTTTTTCAGAAACTCCAGAACGAATTAAGCGTGGTTTAGTCGGTTCTGATATTCCGTTTGTTGTTCAAAGCTCAGAATTTATTTTTGATGAAGAGAGGAATGAAGTTGAGCGACAAGCAGGGAATTAGCAATAATTTACCAGCTATTTGCCAGTTGTGCTTCACTCCACATACTAACTGGCTGACTATTTACTCATTGCATTTTTAACCGATGTTCTGATAGTTGAATAATAATTTATTGTAAGAAATAATTTACTTTAAAGTTAAAAGTAAAACATTTTATGATACATATTATTTATAGGTTAATAATAATTAACTCTGATTTATAACAAAATTAAATTTATCGAATTTATTCAAAATATTTGAGTTTTAAATGTATTTTTGATTAAAACTATTCTCAAGGAGAGATACAACTTATAGAGCATATAACTCTGTCAGTGTAGATTCTCACTTGTATATTTGCAAAAATATTCGTATCAGATAAATTATATTTTATCCGTATAAAATAACGAATCAGGTGTTTCAGGATTTGAAAAATTTGATTGCTCTTGTTGAATCCTGAGGTGAAGCCTTCTAAACCAGAGTCTCTTAAATTGATGTTAGCGCAGTGTTTCCAAAGAAAATAAAATGCAGCATACTACACTAATTAATTCATTTATATTAGCTGCACTTGAGCTATGTTCAATTTAGAGGAAGGCTTATGGGGAGCGCGTCTGAGAAGAATAAAGAAATATCTGACCATTTTTTATGAAAATTGTAACCTTTTAGTCGAAAGACATATCTCAAATATCTGAGATAAATAGCCATTATTCTACTTTTTACAGCTTTTATAGACCAATATTAATCATAATCATAAGTTTTCGACATATTTTTTCTATCTTTTTGCATTGGGCTTTGTGTTATTACCCAGCCCTATGCCTCAGGAAATAATTACCCTCAAGTGTCAGATTTTCAGCTTGACTAATGTTCTTCCTTAAGAGAAACTTACATATAATTGATGCAAACACTAATAAAAATCATAACTTTTGTAAAGAATTTGATACATATATTTCGGGAGATGGAAAATTAGTTATTTAATGATCGATTTTATAGTTAGGTCAAAATGCTGTACCCGGAACAAAATTTCATAATCAATTCTGTAGCACCATATACAAACCGTAATGAACATGGTTGGTCAAAAGCATGGAAACATTAGAATTTATAATTTATCCAGACGGTAGAGTACAAGAAAAAGTAACTGGAATAATTGGTGCCTCTTGCGCTGAAGTTACAGCAGCAATTGAAGCACAGCTAGGTATTGTACTTACCCATGAGCCAACCTCAGAATATTTTGCCGCCAACGTAATTGCTCAGACTGGTGTCACAAACACCCAAGCAACGTTTAGCGATTGGTAATTGTCAACCCAACTTAACCATTGATTCTCACAGTCAACGAAGTACTATGTCACATTTTAGCCAAATTAAGACTCAAATTCGTAATATTGAATCTTTGAAAGATGCTCTCACCGACTTAGGTGTAGCTTGGAAAGATGGTTCCCATTCTTTGCGGGGCTATCAAGGTATAACCCACGAAGCTGAGATTTCTATCGAGCAAGATAATGGCTACGATATTGGTTTTAAATGGAATGGGAAAGAATACGAACTGGTAGCTGATTTTCAATATTGGGCACAAAATCTTTCTGTGGAAGGGTTTTTACGTCAAGTTACACAACGTTATGCCTACAGCACAGTAGTTAAAGAAACTGCAAAAGCTGGCTTTGAAGTTAGCGAACAAAAACAGAATCAAGATGGTTCAATTCGCTTAGTAGTACAGCGCTGGAGTGCGTAATGTCCGATTTTTTGCCGCCGGAAGATGAACAAGATACTCGTTCTGGTTTTGAACCGGAATTAGGGGGTTTATTGCGAGATAACTCTCAACGTTCTGGTTTTGAACCGGAATTGGGTGGCGTGTTGCGTCAAAAAGGCGTGTATGTCGATGAAATTACTTGTATCGGCTGCAAGTATTGTGCCCACGTTGCTCGTAATACTTTCTATATAGAACCCGATTATGGGCGTTCCCGTGTCATGCGACAAGATGGCGACTCTGAAGAAGTGATTCAAGAAGCGATTGATACTTGTCCTGTGGATTGCATTCACTGGCTTGACTATACAGAACTGAGAAAGTTTGAAGAAGAACGCAAGTATCAGGTTATTTCTGTAGTTGGTTATCCAGTTAGAAATGCAGCGAGCGCTACTCAACTTCATCGAAGAAAACAAGCGTTAAAGAACAAAAAAACAAAGAACAAAAAAACTAGGTCTTAGAATTTCAAATTTTCATCTAATTATAAGGGGTTGCATTGGCAGCCCCTTATTTCTCTATGGAAAATTTCGCAACTAAACAAATTGTCATTAGGGCTGAAACGAACTGTTTTTAAATAAACTCAGCACCTTAAGAGATTATGTAGCTATCGGTTGAAAATAACTAACCTTGGCCTTGTATTTAAGAACGTTGGAACCGGGTAAGCATGTTTGTTCAAGAATAATTTATTTGACATGTACCCATGAGAATTTTTTAGGAGAAAAAAAGTCTCATGGGAGCCCTTAACTAAGGTGAAATTCGCTATATTTATAAAGTAAATATTAAGCCTTTAGCTAGGGAAAAAAGCTGGATTTACGCAGGTTAAGTATTTAATATCTTTATACTTTATCAATCATAAACCCAGTTTCGTTGGTCTTAAAGTTTACTTGGTATATAAACTTTAAGGCTATTATTTTCTCAAGAAATACTTCTACTAGGAGAAGCCTTAAATTGAATTTAGCAACTTCTTAGTCTGTTATATATAAAGCCTGAGATATACAGATCGAAGAGCAATAACTGAAAACTCACGTCATAGCTGAACTACGAATATAGAATTAATTGATATCGTAAAGCTAGATTTAATGGGAAGAAGAAAATTTAAGAGACTATTTTACCTATTTTCAACTACACCAGTCGTGAGTTTTCAGCCAATCAATTTTTAAAGATACTTCTCCAAAGTATTAGCTAATGTTGTTTTAGGAACTGCACCAACGACCATATCAACCTTTTGGCCACCTTTAAAAATCATTAATGTGGGAATACTACGGATACCGTACTGAGAAGCAACATTAGGATTTTCGTCTGTATTAACTTTAACTACCTTTATTTGACCTTCAAATTGAGAAGAAATTTCATCGACAACGGGAGATACCATGCGACACGGACCACACCAGGGTGCCCAAAAGTCAACTAGTACCGGAACCTCGCTATCGAGTACTTCCTGCTTAAAGGTGGAGTCCGTAACTTGTGCGGCTGATGACATGCCTTAAAACCTTTTAGTCAGATGTTTATGATTTTTGTGAAAATTCTACCACAGCAAAAACCAATGCCTTGGCATTTGGAATATACATTTACAGAGTAGCGTCAGAATTTATTATCCAGGCACATAAGGAACCGCCCGAACAATAGTCCGGGCGGAGTGTGGTGTGAGGAGTGAACGGAAACATGCGTCTCCGCTATTTCTATTGTAGGCGACATATGCGATTTTTCCAGCCATAGTTTAAAAGTAAGGAAAAATTTCTTTAAGAAAATCTTGGAAATTTAGCATGAGAGCTTGAGAATAGTTAGCGATCGGCCTTGTTTTTTTGAATAATAACCATATACCACTCAATCGTTAACTATGGCATATTTCTCACACCTTCTACCTTTTAAGTTAATTTTTTCACTTACCCATGCCTAAATGTTGAGCTTTCTGGTAAACTTTTCCTTCTGTTAATAGTGATGGAGCAATGACAACTTCAACCTGTTGCATTTCTTTAAGATTTTTAGCTCCAAGGGTACCCATACTTGTTTTTAGAGCGCCTAAAAGATTGTGAGTACCGTCATCAAGTTGTGCTGGTCCTCTTAATATTTGCTCTAAAGTACCAGTAGTGCCTACATTAATACGAGTACCCCGAGGCAATACTGTGGATGGGGTTGCCATGCCCCAATGATAACCACGTCCAGGAGCTTCAGCACATCTGGCAAAAGGAGAACCAATCATTACACCGTCAGCACCGCAGGCAATACACTTACAAATATCCCCGCCAGTGATTAAACCACCATCGGCAATTACTGGTACGTAATTTCCAGTTTCGTTGTAATAATCGTCTCGTGCTGCTGCACAATCGGCGATCGCGGTTGCTTGAGGTACCCCTACACCTAAGACTCCACGAGAAGTACAAGCAGCACCAGGACCAATTCCTATTAATACCGCAGCTGCACCGGCTTTCATTAAATTAAGCGTAACTTCATAACTTACACAGTTACCCAAGGCTACCGGCATCGGCATTTCTCGGCAAAATTGAGCTAAATCTAGAGGAATTATCGATTCGGGTGATAGGTGTGCCGTAGAAACCACCGTAGCTTGTACAAAAAATAGATCGGCTCGGGCATCTGCTACTATCGAACCGTATTTAGTAGCCCCAACTGGAGTGGCGCTAACTGCGGCGATACCTCCCTTTGATTTTATTTCTTTGATTCGTTGCTTGACTAATTCTGGTTTAATTGGTTCGGCATAAAGTTCTTGCATTAAGGGTACAAATTCATCTTTGTTTACCTCAGCAATGCGATCTAAAATCGGCTCTGGATTGTCATAACGCGTTTGGATTCCTTCTAAATTAAGAACTCCTAATGCTCCTAACTCTGACAAACGTACAGCCATACGAACATCTATTACACCATCCATTGCACTGGCAATAATTGGGATTTCTCGCTCAATATTACCAATATGCCATGTAGTATCAGCCAATTTTGGGTCTAATGTTCTTGTTCCTGGCACTAAAGCAATTTCATCTATTCCGTAAGCCCTACGGGCTGTTTTTTTCCGCCCAATTTGTATATCCACGTGCTTCTAGTTATCCTTATCTATTTAAGTTAGGGTATCAAATTGTGGGGTTCTTTTGAGCGGTTTTTTTTATAACTAATTGTTTTGAGTCGAAGTGAGTTTAAATCAGATTAAAAATGGATTGAAAAATCAGTGGAAATATATTTGAATCTTGGAAGACAAGGCCTGTTTACTTGCTTTTTACCTTACATTTGGGAGTATCCTCAGGTTTTTCTCCCCACTCTTGTTTTGTCATCACCCTTGGGATATAAAGCTAATTACTATAGCCATAAACAGTTTTGAACAGTATAATTAGATATAAACTTCAAAATACAAGTAATAGTTGATACGTTATATTTTTCACTTAGCCTCAAACTAAGTATTTACAAATGAATAAGTTAAAAAAAATACTTATTGCTACCATAAGATATAGTTGTGAAAAATAAAAGTATTTAGGAACATTCAAAATTAGATTTTGCGAACTAAAAATATGATTAAAAAACTATACAAGAATCTCTTGCAAAAATAGATTATGATTATTTATGGTTTTAATAATATTTTTTGCCTTATATCTCCCGATGTAGAATCGCGATTATACAACGCCGTTTTTTTGATTGGCATCGAAATCGATTCCCGCTTTGTTTGGAAAAACAAAATGGACGATAGAAGTAGCAATATACACTAGCAATCATCATTTATAAAATAAATCATGAAAATATCAAATCCGTAAATTGGATATCTAAGTATAAATAGCTAATAGTATATAAAAAGTCACGGCATTGTGTCGGCAAGCGTGAGAGCCGCTAAGATTGTTAACATAACTTCAAAATTATTATTTAAACAGCCTTGATCCAATCCGAAACACTAGAATTATTGGAATGGTCTCGCCTATGCCAGCATTTGTCTACTTTCGCGGCAACCAAGCTGGGGGCGATCGCCGCACGTAATATTGCTCTTCCTTCCTCTCAAGTAGAAAGTGAACATTTATTAACGCAAACGAAAGAAGTTTACGAATTAGAAAGTCGTTTAGATAATGGGATTTCCTTTGAAGGTATTCAAGATTTCGGCGATTCCTTGGAAAGGGCGGAACTCAAAGGTATTTTGTCAGGGGATGAATTACTCGCGATCGCTACTACCCTAGCTGGAATCAGAAATTTACGTCGTCTAATTGACAACCATCCAGATTTAGAAATATTAAACGAATTAGTTGCCGATTTACGGACTTATCCAGAATTAGAAAAAGAAATCCATCGCTGTATAGATGAACGAGGACAAGTAGCAGATCGTGCGAGTGAAAAGCTTGGGGATATTCGCAATTCTCTGCGTCAAAATCGCAGTCAAATTACTCGAAAGCTGCAAAATATTATACAAGTAAAGGGGAATGCCCTCCAAGAAACGATAATCACTCAACGCGGCGATCGATTCGTAATTCCAGTAAAAGCACCACAAAAAGACGCAATACCAGGTATTGTACATGACACTTCAACTAGCGGAGCCACTTTATATGTGGAACCTAATTCTGTAGTGCCGATGGGCAATCAAATGCGGCAATTATTGCGAAGAGAACAAGTAGAAGAAGAAGCGATTCGCCGCACTTTAACGGAACAAGTAGCTGAAGTCAAACCAGACTTAGAAAAATTATTAGCAGTAGCAACTACATTAGATTTAGCAGCAGCCAAAGCAGGATATAGCTTTTGGTTGAAAGCAAATCCTCCGCGTTTTATCAATCCGCTACAAAACGAAAATATCACCTTACGGGAATTACGACATCCCTTATTAGTGTGGCAGCAGTATCACGAACAAGGACATTCAGTAATTCCTGTAGACTAAGTTATCAATCCATATATTCGAGTTGTTACGATTACCGGGCCAAATACGGGAGGTAAAACCGTAACTCTTAAAACCCTGGGTTTGGCAACATTAATGGCAAAAATTGGTTTATTTATACCAGCCCGGGAGCCAGTAGAATTACCTTGGTTTGACAAAGTATTAGCGGATATCGGCGACGAACAATCATTAGATCAGAGTTTATCAACCTTTTCCGGACATATCCGCCGAATTAGCCGGATTTTAGATGCACTAGTTAACGAGGAAGGGGGACAAGGAGACGAGGAGACAAGGGGAGAAGGAGACGAGGAGACAAG
>JBHJJJ010000107.1:0-26812 GCA_050042755.1 Rivularia sp. (in: cyanobacteria) | reverse complement strand
TTAATTTACTGCAACATAACTTTCAACAACTTCTTTCCAAATTAAATAAGCAAATCCATTTAAATGTACGCCATCTGTAGTGTATTTAGCATCTAATCTATTTTCGGCATCTGCTAAATGAGAAAATAAATCTATATATTGTAAGCTAATTTCTTTTGCTAGTGATTGTAACTTCAAGTTAAGTTTAATTATATTATCGTTATTTTCCCAAAACAAAATAAAATCATTATTTACTGGTAAAACACTTTGAATAAATACTTCTGTATTTGGAGTATGAGTTTGCAATTCACTCAAAATTGTTTTATATCCTTCTAAAACTGCTTCAATGGATTTTTTTTCATTAACCAAATCATTAATACCTACCATTAAGAAAATCTGTTTTGGCTTAGTCTGGATAATCGTATCTAAACGATTTAATATTCTACCAATCGTATCGCCAGAAATTCCTCGGTTTTTGATATTGGGATTTCCCAATAATTCAACCCACTCCCCTTGATCGGTTAAACTATCTCCTACAAATAGGATCGAATCACTAGACTTCGGGAGTATTTCAAATTGACTTTTTTTATCTTTGTAATAAGCATTTATACCCCAACCATTTTTACTGTATTTATTTCCAATAATTGAGATTATGCTTTTAATATAAGATATCCCACCTTTTCGAGAAACGAAAAAAAAAGTAAACAGTAAAAATAAACTATTTAAAACTATAGAAATTAAGAATAACGTGTTATGTGTTATGTAGTTCATTGTATAACTTTAAATTTTGAATAATAAAAAATATAGTAGACAGAATTTGAAACCTCCATCGCAGATAAGGATTTTTCAAAATGGGATTGCTCTTAATAGTTATTACTCAAAAATACAGAAAATTACAATTATGCTTTTGCTGAAGTAAAACTATCCAAATTCTCACCTGCAAGAAACTCTTGAATTCGCCACCAAACTTGCTCCAACAAATCGGGAGATTCAGCATCAAACCAGTCAATTTGAGAATTTTTTCTAAACCAAGTACGCTGACGTTTGGCAAATTGCCGCGTATGTAAAACTATTTTATCTTTTGCTTCATCCAAAGAAATATCTCCAGCTAAATATTGTTTAATTTCTTGATATCCCAAAGTATTAAGTAAAGGTAAATCTACCCCATACTTTTGACAAAGATATTCTACTTCTTCAACAAAACCATCTTGTAACATACTCTCCATTCGACATGCAATCCGATTTGTTAAATGGGCAACATTGCAATCCAAACCAATTTGAAGAATCGGATAATCTGGTGGATTTTCTCCCTGTAAATCGGAAATCGGCATACCAGTAATATAGAATACTTCTAATGCTCTTAAAGTCCGTACAGAATCGTGAGGATGAATTTTTTTTGCTGCAACAGAATCAACTTGTTTTAACATTGCATAAAGTTGAACTTGATCCATACTCAGAAGTTGCTCGCGCAATTCAGTTTGGGGTGCAACCCTAGGAATTTTCATTCCGCGCACGATTGATTTAATATATAGCCCAGTACCACCGACTAAAAAGATAGGGGGATGAGGAGATAGGGAAATGGGGGGTAACTTTTGATGTAAAATCAAATCTTGTGCTTGCTGTTGATAGTCAGCAACCGTCATTGTGTGTGTTGGATTGCATATATCAATTAGATAATGTGGTACTAACTTTTGTTCGGTAATTGTTGGTTTTGCCGTGCCGATGTTAAACTCTCGGTAAACTTGGCGAGAATCAGCACTAATAATTATGGAATTACAACGCCCAGCCAGAGCTAAGGCTAAGCCAGATTTACCTGTTGCTGTAGCGCCACAAATTACAATTAACTTTGTCATTCGTTCAGTTTTATAAAGATTCAACCGATTTTAAATCAATTTCATCCATGAATTTCAGAGCTTGGGGATTTGAGCACGCCCCCCATGGCGAATGGCGATTATCGGAAAACTGCATAACTGTGAGTCGCAGGATAATACCATCTAAAATTTAAAATCTGTTACTCAAAAGTAAAAAGAAATAATTTTTAACCAAGGACTTTTAATTTATAATTTTGTCTTTACTAATTTTCTAATAATCGCCCTTGCAGACAGTCAAAACCTTTATTCACAGACAATTAGCGTACTTTTATCGAACTTAAAAGAGTAAAATTGACACAGTCAAACAACTATCTTAAGCATATAGAACCCTAGGGATAAATTTCACTTCTAATCGCTCTGTATTCGCCTGCAAGGCTTTTGTGCTAGAATCTGGTAGTGTTTTTGAGTTTGATGCTTTTTTAGGCGACCTCAGCCCCAAGAATCAGGAGATTTTCATGACGAGCAGTTACACTGCCGAGCAGATTCAAGTTCTCGAAGGTCTCGAACCCGTTCGTTAACGACCGGGAATGTACATTGGTACTACTGGTCCGAGAGGACTGCACCACCTAGTTTACGAAGTGGTGGATAATTCTATTGATGAAGCTTTGGCAGGTTACTGCACCCATATAGAGGTGGAACTCAACGCCGATGGTTCTTGTACTGTAACAGATGATGGTCGGGGTATTCCTACCGATGTACACCCCCAGACCGGAAAATCAGCGTTGGAAACTGTATTAACCGTATTGCACGCCGGAGGTAAATTTGGTAGCGGTGGCTACAAAGTATCGGGGGGATTACACGGTGTAGGTGTTTCTGTAGTTAACGCCCTTTCAGAATGGCTGGAAGTTACTATTTGGCGAAATAATAAAATCCATACTCAGCGCTACGAACGTGGTAATGCGGTTTCGCAGTTAAAAACTGCTCCCTGTAAAGAAAACCGCACTGGAACCCGCGTTAGCTTCAAGCCAGATGCACAAATCTTTACTACCGTTACAGAGTTTGACTACAATACTTTATCCAGCCGTTTGCGAGAGTTGGGGTATCTGAATGCGGGTGTAAGAATTTCCTTCATAGACAACCGTTTAGAATTGCTCAAAACCGATACTCCAAAAGTTGAAGTTTATGAATACAAGGGCGGAATTAAAGAATATGTAGCTTATATGAATAGCGACAAGCAGTCGCTACACGACGAAATAATTTACGTCCAAGGCGAACGCAATAACGTACAGGTAGAAGTAGCTCTACAGTGGTGTATTGACGCTTACTCCGATAGTTTGTTGGGTTTTGCCAACAATATTCGTACCGTTGATGGTGGTACGCACCTGGAAGGTTTAAAAACAGTTCTGACTCGTACTTTAAATAGTGTTGCTCGCAAACGTAACAAAATTAAAGAAAACGAGTCTAATCTCAGCGGCGATCACGTGCGCGAAGGTTTGACTGCGGTAATTTCGGTAAAAGTACCAGAGCCGGAATTTGAAGGACAAACTAAGACTAAATTGGGTAACACCGAAGTTAGAGGAATCGTAGATTCTTTTGTAGGAGAAGTTCTCAGCGAATACTTAGAATTTCATCCCAACGTTGTCGATACCATTTTAGATAAAGCAATTCAGGCATTTAAAGCCGCAGAAGCAGCCCGTCATGCGCGGGAATTGGTACGCCGCAAATCGGTGCTAGAATCTTCACCATTACCCGTTAAGTTAGCAGATTGTTCTTCTCGCGATCCGGCTGAATCAGAAATCTATCTTGTGGAAGGGGATTCAGCGGGAGGAAGTGCCAAGCAAGGGCGCGATAGACGCTTCCAAGCAATTCTTCCTTTGCGCGGTAAAATTCTCAACATTGAGAAAACCGACGATAGCAAAATCTACAAAAATAACGAAATTCAGTCTCTAATCACTGCACTAGGCTTGGGTGTTAAAGGTGATGAATTTGATTCATCCCAGCTTCGATATCATCGCATCATCATCATGACAGATGCTGACGTAGATGGAGCTCACATCCGGACTTTATTGCTGACTTTCTTCTACAGATATCAGAAAGCTTTAGTCCAAGAAGGTTTCATTTACATAGCTTGTCCGCCATTATACAAAGTAGAACGAGGACGCAATCATTACTATTGCTATAGCGATCGCGAATTGCAAAACCTGATTAATGAGCTTCCTCAAAACGCCAAATACACCATCCAAAGATTTAAGGGTTTGGGTGAAATGAT
The DNA here is from genome assembly GCA_050042755.1 of Rivularia sp. (in: cyanobacteria). GTDB lineage: Bacteria > Cyanobacteriota > Cyanobacteriia > Cyanobacteriales > Nostocaceae > Rivularia. The sequence continues at coordinate 22,753 of JBHJJJ010000107.1, read as the reverse complement.
GGCGGATCAACTTTGGGATACCACCATGAATCCTGAAACCCGAACCTTGAAAAAAGTAGAAATTGAAGATGCAGCAGAAGCCGACAGGATTTTCACAATCTTAATGGGCGATCGCGTTGCACCTCGTCGGGAATTTATCGAAACTCACAGTTCTAAATTGAACCTCACCGATTTGGATATTTAATATCCACCTTGTTTTAAATATCAAATAACTTATCTATATTGGCGATCGGTAATCAAATTTTACGGGCACCCATGGGAACCCTTTACTCGCTTTTAATTACCGGTTGCTTTTTTGATGTCTAAAAACTAAGTTCCTCTACTTGCGGTTATGTATAGTCTAATTTTGCTAACATTAAAATAATTTGTTTCGCAATACAAATTATCTTTTATACTTCTATTTAAGAAAAATTACTATATGTCGTTTAATTGACTTAACTATCGCCATCCCACAACATTATCTATTCAGAAATAAAATTTGACATATAGATCAGTAAAATTGTCAATCTTCCGGAAGAGGTAAAGTCAAAGATGAACAGAATATCCAGCACAATAGCTTTACAGTTTTTTGTAACTGTCTTACTAATCGGTAGATATTGAGTATATATTACTGAGTTTAAGCTCCTAGGGAAGTATAATTATTTCTCGGGGAATTAATTGTAAAGTATACTGTTTTATACCACAAACTGCTGAGTTAAAAATTTTGCATTTTTCTTATGGGTAATGAGTCTTGGTTGAAGCTCACATCGAAAATCTTAAAAATCCTGTGTCAAATGGCGATCGTAATAATATCGATGTATCAACCGGATAAATTTTGTCAACTTTCTTAAGGCTGAAATTTAAATGGTGCGCTAAGGTGTAGTTGTAAGCGAATGAATTTAATAAATCGGGTTGCTTAGCTACAAAGAGTAATGTCGCAATTTGTGTATATTTTCAGCCAAGAAATTCCAGTGGTCGGTAAAAGACTCGTGAAATACGATTCTATCTTACTTACCGAAAGCCGTTTTCAGATAAAGGTAACAAAGTATTTGCAATAGATATTTCGTCCTTGAAGGAGAGGATATTTGTTACCAAGAAACATCTGCTGTCCGTAATATTTGATCGAAATTTGTGGATGAAGAAAATAAACATTCCAAATTTCAAGATTTTAAGACTAAGGCGATGGCAGGTGAATCATGTTGCACGTGACACCTTTACTTAAATACATGTAGGTGTATATGGGTAATTTCACAAACAGAGAAGCTAGTGTAATTTAACTAATTTTAGAAAAAAATTACACAATATGGCTACAATCTTCAATGTGTTTTTGCTAAAACAGACCATTAATAAGTTTATTACTTTATGGATACCACATGATGCATAGTGCAATTTCTGTGAAACAGGCTACAATCGGAACAGTCTTTCTGGAAAATCTTACCCAAGTCGTATTACTTTAATATGTACTCGTTTATTGATGACCGGAAATTTTAGTTTTTTCTAAAAACAAGTCGAAAGTTTTAAGTAACGACATTAGTCATGGTGTTTACTTTTCAGTACGCCGGAAGTTACCGACATCAAAAGGACTTTATTTATGCAACAACGTCTTTTCTGTTTTGGAATAAGCAATTTGTTGTCAAAATTTTGTCACGTCGTGTGTTTAAAGCAGAAAACTGTGGCAAATGCAAGAACTTCTAGTCTTTAATTGAAAAGTGGGCTAAGCCCTTTGATTGACACAACCGTGCAAACTTTATAGCTAACACCTATAAGTACGGCAAACACCTTTACTGAGTAATTGATTCTGCAAGGAGCATGAGGAACGCGGCATGAACCAGGCTAACAACGTACTCGAAAATATTTATCAACCTAACCTAGGAGTGATAAATCAGCCCGAGATGGAGTTAGAACTCTTAATCGAAGATGAAGTTGAAGAAGACTTACTTATTAATGAAGGCGAAGAGGAAGAATTTTTAGATCCTCAGTCCGGTGACGCAGCAAAGTCTGGAAAAGCCGCTAAAGGACGCCGTCGGACACAAGCGAAGAAAAAGCACTACACAGAAGATTCTATTCGCCTGTATTTACAGGAAATTGGTAGAATTCGCCTTCTCAGAGCGGACGAAGAAATCGAATTGGCACGTAAAATTGCCGATTTACTCGAATTAGAAAGAGTATACGAAAGGCTCCTGCAGCAATTGGAACGGGAACCAAAGCACAGTGAATGGGCTGAAGCCGTACAATTGCCTTTGCCACAATTCCGTTATCGCCTTCATGTCGGACGTAGGGCGAAAGACAAAATGGTTCAATCTAACCTGCGCCTTGTAGTTTCGATTGCTAAGAAATACATGAATCGCGGTTTATCTTTCCAAGATTTGATTCAGGAAGGTAGTCTTGGTTTGATTCGCGCCGCTGAAAAGTTCGATCACGAAAAAGGTTATAAATTTTCGACCTACGCTACATGGTGGATTCGTCAGGCTATAACTCGCGCGATCGCCGATCAATCTCGGACGATTCGTCTACCAGTTCACCTTTACGAAACCATCTCCCGCATTAAGAAAACCACCAAGCTACTTTCTCAAGAAATGGGACGCAAGCCCACTGAGGAAGAAATCGCGACTCGCATGGAGATGACTATCGAAAAGCTGAGATTCATTGCAAAATCTGCTCAGCTACCAATTTCTTTAGAAACCCCCATCGGTAAAGAAGAAGACTCCCGCTTGGGCGATTTTATTGAGTCCGATGGTGAAACACCAGAAGACCAAGTTTCCAAGAGTTTATTACGCGAAGACCTCGAAAAAGTCTTAGATAGTCTCAGCCCTCGCGAACGCGATGTTCTCAGACTCCGCTATGGTTTAGATGATGGTCGTATGAAAACTCTTGAAGAAATTGGACAAATTTTTAATGTAACTCGCGAACGTATTCGTCAAATTGAGGCAAAAGCACTTCGTAAGTTGCGTCACCCCAATCGTAACAGCGTTCTTAAAGAATATATCCGCTAACTAGCAGATTATTTGCGATCGGTAATTTGTCAGCCCCGAGATAAATGAAACACGAGTTAATTGGTTTTAAAACCTCTTAGGCGAAACCGAGGCTCCACTTAAGGCTGCCTTAATACAAACGTGACGGGTACCCTTGAGAGCTTTGTCACGGAATATTCTAGACATTGGCAGCTAAAATTTCCGCAAACAACGACAAATAACTATAAAAAGACCTGGGAGACAATTACTACTCTCAGGTCTTTATTTCTTTAAATACTCAATTTAAAATTTCGATATCCTAGGTTTTAAAACTTACAGAATACCCCAGAAGTGTAGAAAACCTTCACCAGAAAAAAGTTCAATTAAAGCAGCAGCCAAAAAACCAATCATCGCTAAACGACCGTTCCAAACTTCAGCTTGAGGAGTAAAACCCCAACGCCAAGCATTACGTTCTTCATTTGCCGCAACAGGTGTTTTAGTTGAATCTGTCATAATTATTACTCCAAGCTGAATCCTAATTTTTATTACCTTTTGTAACATTGTAGAGCAGTTTTTTTAAAAAATACAACTTTTTTCAACAAAAATGTAATTAAGTATTGACTTAATTATAATTGTAGTGTAAGAGACATTTGAAATATTTATAAATATACTAGAAGCGATTAATTTTTTTTCTTCTACTTACAATAAAGGCAGTCGGCAATCGGCTGTCGGCAGTGGGCAAAAAGTATTAATTAAAACTTCACTTCCTATCTTAAGTCTCAGTAAAAACAAATAATTATACAGAGGCTGCCCTGGCACACGCCCCGTATAAAACGTCAATTTTCATTCACGGAAAGCGTGTGGATCATCTCACTATGAATAAGGGTGAGTCACTACAGAAAATCTGCCTACTGCCCACTGCCCATGAATTGGCTTTCCTTGCTTCTGCTAAAAGATAAATTTTCTTAGTTGAGGGGTACTGATGTAATTTTTGTATAAAAATGCGCCGGAGTTCAGTCTACCTTAGTTGTCTTTATAGCTATAGCTCCAGGCTTCGGCAACTACAGATCTTGCCTGGGCAATGTCATACAGAATTGATGTGACTCTTATAATTTCAAGGCACGAAACTGAAGAGGTAATTCATAAATTACCCGCTAGGAATACTTAGGCTGTTGAGATGAAAATAAATTGTCTCACCGTCCCCATTGCCCATCTGCAGACAAAAATATCATAGGTTTAGGTACGGCCTATAGGAAATTTTTATAATCCAGCGGGATAATCTGTGTAGGTAGAATCTCCCCATGAAGTTGTTAATAAATCCGGCGTTATAAATTAGGAATTATTTTCAGTTCCAATTTCGTGAACAGTGACAATTTTTTCATCGCGGTTGAGTTCTACAACCTTTTCACCCTTATCATTTTTATTCAATAAAGATACGCTTTCCCCATTCAGACGTACCACTCGTTGATTGCTTGTGACGAGAGCGATTTCAGTTTTCGGTTTGACTAAGGCTATACCTGCAAGGTTGTCGGTTGGGATAGCAAACTTAAATGCTTGAGCCCCTAAATCGCCGCGATTAGCTAATTTTAATTTACTTAGACTAATTTGTTTGGCATATCCTTCTTGAGTCACCAACAATAAATTATAATTTTTACTAAAAGCGGTGCAGCCAACTATTTGATGTTGTTTACCTACGCGCAATGCCTGTAAACCAACAGCAGTGCGTCCCATAGAAGGAAGCTGCGCGTCCGTAACTTCAAAATGCAGCAGTCTTCCACCAGAACTAGCTAAAACTAAATGTTTTCCCGGATTCACAAACTGAGTTAATAACAATTCATCATCATCTTTCAGTTTTAAAATAGTGGCTCCACGACGAGTTATATTATTCAATTCTGTTCCCGAAAGACGTTTAATCCGTCCTTGTTTGGTTAAAAGAACTATATCTGTATCGGCTGAATTATCTGGAATTACTAAACGGCTGACAATAGATTCTCCTTGACTTTGAGCGGTAGATGTTAACAAAGTGATTAACGGCGTTCCGCGGGGAGCGCGTGCCGTTGTCGCCGGAATTTCTCCTATCTTTAACGGATAGACTTTACCACCGCTAGTTACAACTAGTAAATCTTTCTGAGTATGAGTCTCGTGAGATTGAATGATGAAATCATAATCGGGAACTCCGCTATCAGATTTCGACCTTTTTGAAGATGAACTAATTCGTCGCACGTAGCCACGCTGAGAAAAATCTAATACTACATCCTCAATAGGTGCCTGTATTTGCGCACTCCCGACTTTAGATTTAGCACCTTTATCTTTTTGTTTACTTTTATTATTTTGTCGGATAAATGCTTTATTATCTGGCTTTGCTACAAATTTACTGCGTCGCTTATCGTTATAAGAACGTTTTAAACTGCGCAAATCTTTTTTGAGACTCTTAAGTAATTCTTTTCGATCGTCAAGTAATTTATGTAACGTATTAATTTTATTTTCCAGTTCTTCGTGCTCTTGCTGTAATTTTTGTCGCTCCATACCAGTGAGTCGTCGCAGTGGCATCGCCAAAATTTCATCAGCTTGTACTTCACTCAATTCCAGCCTACTTATAAGAGCAACTTTAGCAGTAGAACCGTCAGGAGCTTGTCGTAAAATCTCGATAACTTCATCAACTTGAGAAAGTGCTATCAGTAAACCCGAGACGGTGTGCAGGCGACTTTCTGCTTTACCTAATTCATGAGAGTAGCGACGATTAAGAGTTTGTTCACGGAAATCTAAAAACTCTTGCAACAGTTGACGCAAACTTAGCTGGCGGGGTTGTCCGTCAATTATGCCTAGAAGAATTGCGCCAAAAGTAGTTTGCAGTGCGGTTTGATGATACAAATAATACAGAACTTCCTCCGCATTAGCATCACGCTTTAACTCGATTACTACCCGCATTCCATCGCGATCGCTTTCATCGCGGATATCACCAATTCCCGTTAACCGCCCTTGATTTACTAAGTCCGCAACTTTTTCAATCCAACCAGCCTTATTAACTTGGTAAGGTAATTCCGTTATTACAATCGCTTGGCGTTTTTTATTACCTCTCCCGGTAGGGACTTCCTCTACATTCGCAACCCCCCGCAGAAAAATACCACCTCTACCCGTTGTATATGCTTCGCGAATACCATCTTTTCCGACAATTTCACCGCCGGTGGGAAAATCTGGTCCGGGTATAATCTTAAATAATTTTTCGTCAGATAGCTCTGGGTTGTCAATCAAAGCAATCAACCCATCCACCACTTCGCCTAAATTATGTGGTGGAATATTTGTAGCCATACCCACAGCAATGCCAGCACAACCATTAAGCAACAAAAACGGTAACTGCGCGGGTAAAACCGTTGGTTCCTGCTGAGAATTATCAAAGTTGCCGATGAATTCTACCGTTTCTTCACCGATTTCCGCCAGCATACCTTCATGACTAATAGGCGCGAGGCGGGTTTCCGTGTAACGCATCGCTGCCGGAGGATCGTTATCTACACTACCAAAGTTACCGTGTCCCCCCAATAAAGGATAACGACAGGAAAATGATTGTACCAAACGGACTAAAGCATCATATACAGATTGATCTCCGTGGGGGTGATACTTACCCAGTACGTCACCAACTACACGAGCACATTTTCGGTAAGGTCTATCCGGAGTTAAACCGAGTTCGTGCATGGCGTACAAAATTCGCCGATGAACCGGCTTCAAGCCATCGCGTACATCGGGTAGAGCACGCCCCACAATTACACTCATGGCATATTCAAGATAAGACCTTTGCATTTCCGTATGCAAGGCTGTAGTGATTACCTGTCCCGTCGAGAGAAGGTTTAACTGTTTCGCCATGAGTTTTTTCCCTGAACTTTAACTACACAAATATTGCCGTCACGAATAAAAGCAGTAACCTTACTTATAAAGGATGAAATCCTTTTCATCACAAAATCTTGATACTTATGTCTTGCTTCTTAGGTAGTATTATCCTTGTTGACAAGGATAAAAATTGGTTTTTTGAACCTAGACACGGTATAAATCGTGCTATCTTAATCGTCCATCCCCCTCACATCTAAGAGCGTGATTAATTGCCATGAAAACAGTTTTGATTGTCGAAGACGATCTTGTTAATGCTCGCGTTTTTTCTAAAATTTTAACTAAACGCGGAGGTTTAGACGTTAAACACACTGAAAATGTAGACGAAGTAATCAAAATTGCCCAAGCCAAAGAAGCAGATATTATTTTAATGGATGTTTCTCTCTCTAGAAGTGTTTACGAAGGTGAATCTGTTGATGGTATCAAAATTACACAAATGTTGAAATCTGATCCACAAACAGCAACATTACCTATTATCTTGGTCACAGCCCACGCTATGGAAGGCGATCGCGAAAGCTTTTTGCGGCAAAGTGGTGCAGATGGTTATATTTCCAAACCTGTGGTGGATCATCAACAGTTTGTAGAACAAATCATCGCACTACTACCCAAAGATAACAACGCTTCTTAAAACCAAGGAAGGGAAACGTCATCCATCAACCAAGCTGCGCTGCCCCCTGTCCGCTAAAAATGTGGAAAACCTCGGGATTTAGGCACATAATTGACGGATTAAACTGATTATACGCCCCGAGGCTCAGCCCTGCGAGGGGATCTTAGCGTTAGCTTCTCCCCTTCCGGAGATAGGTCCCATTGACAATACTGTTGCTCAAATTCCCTTCCCATCCAATCTGTTAACCGCCTCCCAATTAGTCAGTTCTAACAGGTTTTTCCACATTTTTATAGTTTTGGTCTGGTATTGACCGTCCACAGTAATAATATGTATGTACTGTTAGATGTACTTTTTAGGGAATAGTCTGTAGAAAGACTAATAGCAAGCTAGCCTGGCAAAGATGAAAAAAATACGGTCCTCTGCTATTAATATTAGCGAAGTAAAAATTATTGTCCTTAGGGTTGGGAGAAGGGTTGTTCATTTAAAGCAGCTTGAATACTGGGTAATTCTAGGAACTTTTTGGTATCGGATAGTAAGCGATTGCCCCAAAGATTTTCCTTGAGAAAATCCAAATTGGCATAACGTTCGTCGAGGCGCAGTGCAGCTTCTCCCATTGCCAAACCCCTTTGGCGTTCGCCTTTATCGCCCCTAGTGTATAAAGCAACAGCTAATGCTAATTGAGGTTCGGCGGCTGGTTGTTTTACATTGTTGGCTTTAGCAATGGCTTGCTGCCATTGATTTTTAGCGCTTTTGATATCGCCTTGTTCGTAAAAAATTAATCCAATATTGTTAACAGCAGGCCAAAAATCTTGCTTTTGAGCAATAGATTTTTTGTACTCAATCACAGCTTGGGGTAATTTACCCAGCATATAATAAGCATTGCCTAAATCAAACAACCCTTCTGGGTCCTTAGGTTTTATTCTTAAACCTGCCTTATATTCTTTAATTGCTGATTGGTATTTTTGCTGTTGAAAATAAGCAGAGCCTAAAGCAAAATAAGTTTCGGCATTTTTAGCATTAAGGCTTTGTGCCTTTTGTAAAGCAGTAATGGATTTATCAAGCTCTTTAGATTGTAAATATAATCCCCCCAATAGAAACCAAACTTTATCACTATTAGGAGCAAGTTGAGTAGCCAAACGTGCCCGTGGCATCGCCAAGTCATACTGGCGAAATTGTGCAAGTTGCGCAGCTTCCTGGGCTAGAACTAACCCTTGTTGCTCTAACTTCGCTGCATCAAGTTGCACCGTGTGGGGTACTAATGCTTGGGCATTAACCTTGGGGATGCTAATAAAGTTAACTAGAAATAGAAAAGAAATTAATCCAACTCGTTTAGGCACACTACCGCCTCTTTGCCACAAATTAAAGAATCTTTCAGATAGCTTAAACCATCTGGGCTGTTGATGACAGCTAAATTTTACAGTCAAGGGTTCCCTAGATAATTTTTTTAGGATAAAAAAATTATCTAGGATGCCCGTCATTTGTCTTTTTTTTGTGGTCATTTGTTCCTCCTGTCTGTATTTCGGCTAAGCTGATGTGCAGCTAAATTGGATAATACGAAAATCTGAAAAAATGGTAGTGCGAGCATCTTGCTCCCTCGATATATATAAATTAAGTGCGTAACAGCTTATTAATTAATCATGACTAATTAATCATGACTAAAGTCACCCCAAAGGGTAAGTCAGATGTCAGTTGGAAAGGCTACTATTAAAAAAGTTAAACAAATACAAGGGAACTTATTTTTCTCTTTTTAATTTGATATGAAATGCCTTGCGCGAAGGTAGATAGTTGAATTTTAGTTTACACTCTTGAAACTAAACACCGTATTAGTAAGACTTTGCTTTAAGCTATGAGTTCCGTCTTGTAACTTCCACTTTACCTTACCCAAACTACTTCTAATATTTATCGCTGCTGTTATGGCTACACCCATAGAAATTCCCGTAATCGGCAAAGTTAAACGATTACCTCCCTGGCTCGGAGCTTTTTTGGCAGTACTGATTGTAGTGTTTGGCACATTTGCTACCTCAGTTTTTGTCAATCGATCGAAAAACCAACAAGACATAACGGAACTTACTGTCTCTGTAGAAGACAAAAAAGTCACCATTATTCTGAATGCTAGCGGAAAAATTGTGCCAGTTCAAAACGTGAATATTAGCCCCAAGAACGGCGGTACAGTCACCCAATTGTATGTAGAACAAGGGGATACAGTAAAACTTGGGCAAATTCTCGCCAGAATGGATAGTGCAGATATTCAGGCGAGAATTTTACAAGCTCGTGCCAATTTAGCACAACGATTAGCACAATTAGACCAACAAAAAGCTGGTTCTCGTCCCCAAGAAATTAGTCAAGCCAAGGCGCGTTTGGCTCAAGCTCAAGCACAACTCGCCGCCGCAGTGCGGGGAAATCGCCCCCAAGAAATTGCCCAAGCCCAAGCACAGGTAAATGCTGCTTCTTCAAGAGTAGATTTTACTAACGAACAGGTGAGGCGTTACCGAAATTTGTATAGTCAAGGGGCTGTTGAGAAAGAAAGACTAGATCAATTTGTTAGCGAAGATAATACGGCTCGAGCAAATTTACTTGAAGCCCAAAAAAGATTCGCTTTATTAAAAAGCGGTAGTCGCCCTGAAGAAATCGCTCGACTTAAAGCATCACTAGAAGAAGCAGGCGCTCAATTGCAGTTGTTAGAAAGTGGTTCCCGCCCTCAAGAAATTGCCAGCGCAGCCGCTGCCGTCAGCGCAGCACAAGCACAACTCAAAACGGAGCAAGTAAATCTAGATAACACTATTATCCGTGCCCCATTTCCTGGTATTATCACGCAAAAATTTGCTAATGTCGGAGCTTTTGTTACTCCTACTACTTCCGCTTCTAGCAGTGCCTCAGCCACATCTAGTTCTATAGTTGCTCTTGCACGAGGATTAGAAGTACTAGCGAATGTCCCCGAGGCTGACATTAGTCAAATCAAAGTTGGACAACAAGTAGATATACTTGCCGATGCTTATCCCGAGGAAGTTTTCAAAGGAATAGTACGTCTGATTGCTCCTGAAGCTGTAAACGAACAAGGAGTCACATTGTTTCAAGTGCGAATTGAAATTAATACAGGTAAAGATAAACTTCGTTCCGGTTTAAACGTAAACTTGACTTTTTTAGGCGAGGCTGTAAAAGCCTTATGGGTGCCAACAGTTACCATCGTCACAGAAAAAGGTCAAACAGGGGTTTTAGTACCTGATAAAGACAACAAAGCCAAGTTTCGCGAGGTCACAATTGGCTCACAAGTTGGAAATGAAACACAAATATTACAAGGATTGCAAAAAGACGATCGCATTTTTACCAGCCCTCCTAATGACTACAAAATCAAGAAAATGTTAGAGCAACGCAATAAGTGATGGGGGGATGGGGAGATGGGGAGATGGGGAGATAATTTTAACTACTCACTACTCACTACTTACACAAGACTCTTAACTCCAAAAGCAACCAACAACTAACTACCAACTACTAACAACTAACAAAATTAATAAATGAATTTTTTAGAAAGCGTGCAGATGGCGGGTAAAACCCTGCTATCAAATAAATTACGTAGCACCCTTACCATGTTAGGGATTGTAATCGGTAATGCTTCGGTAATTGCCATGATTGGTATTGGTGAAGGGGGACAAAAGTTTGTTAACAAACAATTGGAATCTCTCGGAGCAAATGTATTATTTGTATTTCCAGGAAATCAAGAAACTCAGCAAATTACTAGAGAAGCTCCCAAAACCTTGGTATTGGCTGATGCCCAAGCTATTGCAACCCAAGTTCCCACAGTAGCAGGAGTTGCGCCGGAGTTAAATCGAAGATATGTGGTGACTTATCGTAATAGAAATACTGATGTAAATATAATTGGCACGACTCCAGGTTTTCCACTCGTGCGAGATTTTGAAATAGCCAAAGGACGCTTTTTCAATGAAATAGATATCAAACGCAGCAATCAAGTAGCTGTATTAGGTGACGATTTAGTAGAAAAACTTTTTGGTAGTACCAATCCTTTAGGCAAGCAATTGCGAATTAAAAACACCACGTTTCAAATCATTGGAACATTAGAAGGTAAAGGTTCGGGATTAGGTGGTCAAAATTACGATGAAGCCTCATTGATACCCATCACAACCTCAGCAAATAGACTTGTAGGAAAAAATTCTCCCTACGGTATTGCATTAGATTACCTTGTAGTTTCTGCAACCAATCGTAATACTGTAGATGCTGCAGAGTTTCAAATTAGAAATTTATTGCGTTTGCGACACAAAATTATTGGTGAAGATGATTTTACAGTTCGTTCTCAAAAAGATGCACAGCAAACAGTTAGTCAAATAACTGGCGCATTAACAATTATGTTAGCTGCAATTGCGAGTATTTCTTTATTCGTCGGCGGCATCGGTATCATGAATATTATGCTGGTTTCCGTGACTGAACGTACCCAAGAAATTGGACTGCGAAAAGCAATTGGTGCAACCCAACAAAACATCTTATTACAGTTCATGATTGAAGCAGTAATTGTTTCCGCTGCTGGCGGTTTAATTGGTACTACAGTTGGTGTTAGCGGCATTTTCTTAGTCGCAGCTTTTAGTCCCTTAGAAGCGGGAATTTCTTCAGTTGCAATTATTTCTGCTGTTGGTATTTCTGGTGCGATCGGTTTATTTTTCGGCGTTATTCCCGCACGTCGTGCTGCCAAACTCGACCCAATTGTAGCTTTGAGAAGCGCGTGAACAATGAACAATTAACAATTAACAATTAACAGTGAACAGTGAGCAGTGAGCAGTTAACAGTTAACAGTGACTAACTAACTACCAACTACCAACCACTAACTATTAACAACTAACAACTAATAAATAACTACTAATGACTAATATAATTCGTTTAGAAAATATTTTTAAAATTTATGGTAGTGGGGAAACTGAGGTAAAAGCACTAAATGATGTCAATCTAGTTGTAGAACAAGGTGAATATTGTTCAATTATGGGACCAAGTGGTTCTGGTAAGTCTACGGCAATGAATATTATCGGTTGTTTAGATCGTCCCACCTCAGGAAAATATTATTTAGATAATGTGGATGTGGCGCAAATGGATGATGCCCAATTGGCACATATTCGTAATAAAAAATTAGGTTTTGTCTTCCAGCAATTCCACTTACTGCCTCAACTTACGGCGATAGAATATGTTATGCTACCGTTGCTTTATGCTAGTGTACCTTATGCTGAAAGACGAGATCGGGGAATTGAAGCTTTAAAACGAGTTGGTTTAGAACAACGCTTGAATAATAAACCCAATCAGCTATCGGGGGGACAACAACAACGTGTGGCGATCGCCCGTGCTATTGTTAATCGTCCCGTTTTACTCCTAGCTGATGAACCTACCGGCGCACTTGATTCGCGCACAACTCAAGAAGTACTAGATATTTTTACTGAACTCAATAGTACCCAAATCACCGTGGTGATGGTAACTCACGAACCTGAAGTTGCCAGTCAAACAAGACGTATTGTTTGGTTCCGCGATGGTGAAGTTATACACTCAAATCTAACTCCAGATGATTTAAGTGTGGTTAGTGGTTAGTTGTTAGTTGTTAGTTACACGACTTACGCAATTGTCACAATACTCGGATGGTGCCGTACACTCACTGTCTTATTATTTCGTAAAGAATCAGTCAGTGTACAAGCACCCTACAATAAAAATGTGCCAGTTGCGGGCCGTCCTAAGTTAATTAAGCAGGAGTTTGGAGTTAAAAATTTAGAATTCCTGCAACCCAATACCCATTTTTCAACAAATATTTTGGCGTTGCCTACCTCGTTATAAATTATATCAACAATCACTTTCTAGTAAACGTGAAGCTGATGTAGAGACATAGCAATGCTACGTCTTTTTGAATGTGAAATCACGTTTTCATGTTTTATTCAGCAACGTCAATATTTTTAATAACTTCTAGCAATTCTCGGGGATGATGAATTAAAAAGTCTGGATTCTGTTTGGCTAATGCTTCTTCTGAGTTAAATCCCCAAGTGACACCGATAACTTGAATATGAGCTTTTTTTGAGGCTTCAATATCTCTGGTTTCATCCCCTACATATATAACTTCTTGAGTTTTTAGCTGTTTTTGCCTCAAGACATTATTAATTACCGTAGTTTTACCAAAAATTGTGACTCCAGTATGAACAAACTCGAAGAAACTATCTAAATTATTTATTCTAAGAAACTCTTTGACGTTACCTTTAGAGTTAGAAGTTATAATAGCTAACCGATTTCCGTTATCTTTCAATTCGACTAAAGCTTCTTGAATTCCTTGAATCGGTTTTAGCTCGGGAATTTTATTTTTTAACTCTCCCTTAACCTTTTTAAGCAGAAAAGGTATCTTGAATAAAGGAATCCCAGAATACTTAAAAATTTCTATAGAAGTTAAATTTTTAAGTATTGTAAATTCTTCTGGAGTAATTTGTGCGTAACCAAACTCTATAGCTAAATTATTGGCAATACTTACTAGCGCATCTACCGTATCCGCGATTGTGCCATCAAAATCAAAAATAATTACTTTCTGAGTCATTCTTTCGCTGTAACGGGGATGCTTCAAGATTAGCACGGGCATTTCTTTGTAACATTTGCGGCTTAATTCGCCGTAATGCTGATGCCCGAAATTGCTTATCCCACTTTTGGTGTGTGATTCTGGCTAATTCTATCAGCTTAGGAGCGATATTCCCAGGGTAAGGTTGAAATTCTTGCACGTCAGTGGTTTTTGCAAAACGTTGATTCCAAGGACATACATCTTGACAAATATCACAACCTGCAACCCAACCGTTTAATTTAGATGCAATGTTTTCGGGTAATTGCTCGTTACGGTTTTCAATTGTGTGATATGCAATGCAGCGGTTGGCATCTACTACAAATGGCTCTGTAATTGCTTCGGTAGGACAACTTTCAATACATCGAGTACAGCTACCACAATGTTGAGTATGGGGAGTATCTGGAGTTAAGTCCAGATTTGTGAGAATTTCTCCCTAAAATACCCAGGAACCATATTCTCTTGTAATAACATTACCATTTTTGGCTATCCAACCGATCCCCGCTTGTTGTGCCCAAACTTTATCTTGAATCGGTCCTGTATCTATATAATATTTGGTTTCTATTCCTTCACCTAATGACTGCAACCAAATTGAAAGCGCTTTCAATTTTTTGTGGATGATTTTGTGGTAATCCCTTCCCCAGGCATAACGAGAAATTTTGCCGTATTCTTTTCCTTCAGGGCGTTGATGTGGCGTGTAGTAATTTAGGGCGACGCAAATTAGCGATCGCACTTCTGGCATGACTAATTTAATATTTTGACGTTTGGGGGAAGCCATCCACTGCATATCGGCATGATACCCCAGTGCTAACCATGCTTGTAATCTCTGTATTTGATTATCTATAGCATTTACAGGGGCTATTCCAACTTTATGAAACCCGATATCTAGCGCCTTTTCCTTTATTTGTCTGCTACTAAAGGATGATGATTGATTCATTTATCTTATTTTAAGATTTGCCCGAAACGGCACCCCTATCTTATACCGGTGTTGCGATCCCCTGTTTTATTTTTCCCAATGCACCTATATGTAAATTTTATTTGCAAATTATTAAGTTTGTATGCAGAATAGCAAGTGGAAGGTAAAGCAACATACAAATGGAACCTTCCTAGAATGAATTATTCGCTACGAAGTTCACAAACAATGGTGCCTGATATGACTTTCTCTACAAATTCAATACAAAACCGTTTTTCTAATACTTTCAACTACAACGATCGGTTGACAGATGTAGTAAATTCCACTGTGAATGTGTTTAAAAACCTGTCAGTGGACGATCAACTAGCGGTGCTTTGGTTTGTATACACCGAAATGGGAAATTCTATCACTCCTGCGGCAACCGGTGCAGCACGCTTGCAATTGGCGGAGGGTTTGCTCAATCAAATCAAGCAAATGTCTCATGACGAACAGTTACAGTTTATGTGCGATTTAGCTGCAAAGAAAAACACCCAAAATTCCCGCGCTTATGGTATCCTAAGCGCCAATACAAAATTAGCCTTTTGGTATGAATTATCGGAATTAATGGTTAAAGGCTCTGTTGTACCAATGCCATTCAATTATCAATTGTCTCGCGATGGCGCTCAAGTCTTAGAATCTATTAAGGAACTTGATTTTGGTCAACAAATTACTGTTCTTCGTAAGGTTGTAATTGATATGGGTGTGGATCCATTAGCTGACTAAGGCGCTTTTGCTTTGGCTCTCGGCATTCAAAAAACACGACAACAGGCAGATTTTTTTGATACTGTCTCGATCAAAAGTTTATCTGTTTTAGTGCTAAATAACCGTAGATTGTTGGGTGGGCGTTATTACCCACCTTACACTTATTTGGGTTTGATTTTTAAAATCTAGAATTCCTATATATAGAATAAGTTTATTTTTCATCGGTTTCGACTTCCATCGAATGTTTAGTCTTATTAATATCATATTTATTTCTCAAGCTGCTTTCAAAGACGGCAGCTTTTATATTTACATAGTAGTTAAATAATATTAAGTAAATTCGCAATACAGGAAATTTTATGAGTGTAATTCAATCGAAAGAATCTATCACAATTCAAGGAATTAGCGAACCAACTGTACAGCAATATTTTGAAAATTTAAACGCGAGCGATTACGAAAAAACCGTTTCCTTATTTGCGGAAAACGGTGTAATGCATCCTCCATTTGAATCTGGAATTGTAGGGAGAAATGCCATATTGAGTTATTTAAACAAAGAAGCAATTGATATTAAAGCTTATCCTCGTGAGGGTACGAGGGAAATTTCAGAAGATAACATAACCCAAATTCAAGTCGCCGGTAAAGCAAAAACTCCTTGGTTCAGTGTAAATGTATCTTGGCTGTTTATTCTGAATGAAAATCAACAAATTTTGGATGTGAAAATTAAACTTTTAGCTTCTCCGCAAGAGTTACTCTCTTTGCAGCAATAATATTTGAAAATTAGCGGATATTAAACAAATCTGAATGATAACTAAAAGCCTAAAATTATCAATTTTTAACTCTTTGTTGCGGTAGCTTTTTGTAAAGAACGTAATAATAGTTTTCTTCCTAAATCGATATCGGCAGGAGCGCATTGCCAGTCAGGATGGGCACTTGTGAGTAAACTATCTAAAGTCTCTTGGTCAAATAAATGCCACACTGGAGCACTGTCTACTTCTGTTTCAATTGCGTAACAGTTGGTGCTGATACAGTAAATTTTAGAAGTACTGGCAGCCCTTTCCAAGGTAATTTTTTCTCCAGGCTCAAGGGACCGAAATTGTTTCATCACCTGCTTCATTTCATCCATAGAGGAAACTAGTAGTCCGGGAATTGCTACTGTTAAATTACTCTGGCCATTTACTTTTATCCAATAATGACGGCTAGGATCTATTCCCTCTAACCAAGGTAAATCATCATCTAGACGATAGCGTGGCGACAAACAAAACGAGACTTTCATAGGCATCGCTACTGAGTATAATATTTAGAGACTTAAATGACTTTAAACGTAAGATATGGTAACCTAGCTATGTTTGAGTTAAGTTATTATTTCCTATACTTACCATCATTTAACTATTGATTAGCTAATTACTGGCATTTGAATTTACCGAGTTAAATTAACTAACCAATAGTGTAGTCACTGTCTCATTATTTGATGATTCCCGGACATTAATCAAATAAACTTAGTAAAAGTTATTATCTTGATTAAGTATTGTGAATTTTAAAGTTTTATTCTCAAAGATGAATGCCTAAATTAAAGTTACATTAATCTGCGTGAAAACATGTTAGCTAAAATTTTTTGTAAATTGGACGAGTGAGAGCGAACTATAGCAATGACTAATGTTGCATTTTTTCTACCGTTTCTGGCAAACTAGCTTCTAATTTGAGACAATTAGCGCCATCGACTTGTAATTCATACTCGACTTTGTCCATTAAACGATTCATAATCAACCAACCGTAACCTCCTTCTTGTTTTTCTACAGGACTAGGGGGAAAATAAGTAGACATATCATAACCTTCGCCTTCATCCCAAACTTCTAAAGCTAAATCCCGTTGTTTTAGTTCCAAACGAATCAAAATTGGGACTTGAGGTTTTTCCTTATGGGCATGACGCACTACATTTGAGTAAGCTTCAACTAAAACTAAACGTAAACGATTTGATTGCCGCTTCCAATCAACCGATTCTCCTAATTCCGTTTGTAAGCATCCAAGTAGCCACTCTTCCACAATATTCAAATACTTCAAGTCACTTGGTACGTGAAGCTCGCTTTTCATCGTTTATAAAACCTCCAGTGAAAGTATAGTTTGATCGTCTTCTTGAATTTCGGTGTCTAAGTGGATGCGATTTAGCAATTTATTCAGGCTAAGTGGTTTTTCTTGCTCTAGAAGCAATTGCCAAAGCCCTTCTTGGTTGAGCATGGAACGTGTCAGTAATTCTTTGTTTAAATTAGTTTTCATTGAAACTTGAGCTTCAGTAATTCCATCACTTGCAAGCAATAAAGTATCTGACTGAGCAAGAATCAATTCTCCTGACTTTGCTTGCCAATCGGGTAATATTCCTAAAGGAACTCCACGTTCTTTGAGAAAATTAGGTTCGTCTTTTGGTGAATCTTTGTGAGAACAGACTATAGGATAAATATGACCGGCGTTAGCATAAACTAATTCCTTGGTAGTGTGAGAATATCGAGCCAATACCAAAGTAATAAAATAATTGTTGCTTACAAGATCGTCACCTAAAGCCTGATTTAAATTTTTCATGACTATGTTTGGCATTGCAGGGGTTTCTTGAGATAATTCCCGGCGCAATACCGATATAGCGCTAGCCATAAACAGTGCTGCAGGAACGCCTTTACCAGAAACATCACCAACAGCCAGCCATAAATCACCCTTGGGGTGAAGAAAAACTTCAAAAAAATCTCCCCCAACTTCCCGGGCTGGGTAGCAGCAAGCTTGTACCTTTACTCCTTCAATCTGAGGTAAACTTTGGCGTAGTAAATTGTGCTGAATTTGTCGCGCAACTTCCAATTCAACATGAATTTGTTCTTGTTTTTGCTGGAGACGCTGATAAAGTTTAGCCTGAGAAAGAGCTAATGCAGCTTGTTCGGCGACACCTGAAATTAGCTCTATATCTTCATGCTGCCAATTCTTATATTCCCTAATGGTGACATCTTGGGGATCGCTCTGCTGTTGATGGAGAGCAAGCACCGCTTGTAAATGCTGTTGATAAATCAATGGTACGGCTAATTGCTGATAGCTTTCGCCATCATCCGAAATAAATTCTCCTAATTCGTAATTACGACTCTGGAGAACTTTTTCCATCAAAGCGGTGGAATTAAAGCAGTAATTGGCAGATTCAGTATTATTATCATTGTAGAAAAACTCGTCTGGTGATAATTTTTCTCCTTCAATAGGTCTAAGTATGCAAGAAGTTGCTTCAAAAGTATGTCCAATTGTTGCAACAATTTTTTGCAGCATACTCCGGTAATCTAAAGATTCCCGAATCGCTGTAGTGACTGCATTAACTAAGGATTCTCGCCGCAAAGAACGACGTAAATTGAAGGTTCTTTTTTTTACTAATCTATAGGTTTGGGTGGCTTGCTCGACGAGTCCCCGGAGTTGATCTGGTTTCCAAGGTTTGGTAATGTACCTAAATACTTGACCTGAGTTGATGGCATCAACTAAATCTTCGACATCAGTAAAGCCTGTAAGTAAAATCCGAATTGTATCGGGAAAACGCTCAACTGTAAGACCAAAAAATTCAGTACCATTCATCTCTGGCATTCTTTGATCGGAGATAATCACAGCCATCTCGCCTTCTTTGTCCAGAATCTCCAGAGCACTACGAGCATCGCTTGCTTTATATACTTTAAAATCTCGCCTGAAAGTACGGTAAAGTAAGTCTAGATTATCTAGCTCATCATCTATTACCATTATCTTCAGCTTACCTGCCTCAATTTCAGTCATAGTTGACTTTTTTTTTGTGTAATTTCAAGATAAAAACGTATAAAATATATCTTTATCTCGAATTTATTTTTGAACAAAAAGGTAGTTATTAACACCCCATCACAGTCCTAACACAGAATTGACAGAATGTCGTAATTTTATCTCTAATATCCTCAAAAAATACTTACATGCTTCTGTATTCAACACTATCCTACCAATCCAGAGCGCAAAGCACGGACTGCTGCTTGGGTGCGATCGTCAGCGCATAATTTGTTCAAAATATTGCGTACGTGAGTTTTAACAGTTCCCACGGTAATGTAGAGTCTTTCGGCAATAACGGCATTACTACAACCTTCTACAATTAACTGTAATACTTCCAATTCTCTTTCGGTGAGAGTATAAGGATCGATAATATCGTCATTATCTTTAGGATGGTTGATCTCGGATTTTTCAGGAAATTTATTATTCTCCGATCCTGAAGAGGAGTGTGAAGGATTATATGATGCTTGTTGCAATACAATACGCGCGATCGCCGGGTCAATCCAAGCATTGCCATTATAGGTATGGCGTACGGCTTCAAGCAAATTATCGTATTTATCCTTCATACAGTAGGAATCTGCACCAGCAGCGAAAGCTGCAAGAACAGCTTCCTTGCTATCGCGTAAAGTTAAAATCAGGACCCTACTTAACAATCCCGGCGCTGATTTGACTTCTTTGGTTAATTCAATCCCATCTTTATCAGGTAACCCAATATCTACGATAGCCACATCTGGTTGCAGCATTTTTAATATTTTCAGTCCGTCGGCAGCATTAGCAGCTTCTCCTACTATTTCAAAATCAACGTTTCGCTGTAATGCTGTGCGAATACTCAGGCGAGTAAGATCGTGATCTTCAATTAAAGCAACGCGAATTTTAGTCATGGTAAATTTCTACTCTTTAAACTATTAACTGTAAAATTGAGTTTACTAAGAAGTCTATTAAGATACAGTTTCCTTAACATCTGTAGTCTTAAAGGCATAAAATTAACTTTTGCTGGTTGATTATATATTAATAGGGTATTCATTCGACTTATAGGAAAGGCTATCAATCTACAATCGCAGTTCAGTACGCCTTATTTAACAGTATCCAATGCTTAATAGTTTAAATATACGGCTCATAATTAGAGTTAGTTAACTCATGTCTGTGAGTGGTTAATCTTACACTATATAATTGTATTTGTGTTTGAAAAACTGTACGCTCCTGCTTGAACTCAAATATATTCCTATTATTTTTAACCTCCTTTGTTAAAAGTATACCGGGGTTTTGGAATATGCCGTCAGTTTCTACCGGTAATTGGTTGACTGTAAAATCCCTGGAACAATGCTACTTAGAATGTATGAGTTGCAAAACAGATTGCAATTTAAAATTATTAAGTATTTCTAATGATTTTAACATCCAAAAATATTTAGTCAGCTAAACTACAAATTCCAGTTAAAACAATTAATTTCCTGTCGATAAAATCCTAATTTTTTATGATTGCAGCAATTCATGAAACTGTAGCGAAAATTGCAACACAAACAATGAAGGAACAAATTTGATAAACTAGCTTCGATAACACTTGGTGTGAGGCGAATCTAGATTACAGCATGATTAAACCGCCTAAAGAATTTTCGGTGTTAGGACTACCGATTCATGTAGCTACGAATTACCCGGGCTACTTGTTAGAATGCTTGCAAAAGGCAATGGGAGCTCATGTTGTGACGCTGAATGCAGAAATGACTATGCAAGCGGAACGAAATGAAACTCTCGCGACGATCATCAAAGCCGCTGATTTGGTAATTCCGGATGGTGCTGGAATTGTTTTATATTTACGATTACTCTTAAAGCAAGATGTGCGTCGTGTTCCAGGAATTGAACTAGCAGAAGCGTTGTTGCGTGAGATTGGAAAAAATTCTCCTTCTTCAACAGTATTTTTCTATGGAGGAAAGCCTGGAACTGCCGCAGCAGCAGCACAATTTTGGCAAGGACAAATTCCGGGTTTAGATATAATCGGAACTCATTCGGGCTATCATTCCCCAGAAGAAGAAGAAAAATTACGCTCTACTCTCTCTCAAATACAACCGCAAGTGATTTATGTGGGTTTGGGAGTGCCGCGTCAAGAATTATGGATAAAACAAAACCGTCATTTATGTCCGCAAGCTATTTGGATTGGCGTGGGTGGTAGTTTTGATATTTGGTCGGGAAGCAAAACCAGGGCTCCTGCTTGGTTGGGTGATAATAACCTAGAATGGCTATATCGTCTTTATCAAGAACCTTGGCGATGGCGACGGATGTTGGCTTTACCGAAATTTGCCTTCAAAGCCTTGATTTACGGTGTTAGAACAAAAGGCGTTTGAGCTTTGAGCTAGTTATCTAAAAATACAATAAATAAAAATTTGATATTCCCAGGGCAAGCCTGGGAATACTTATTTTGTATTCAATCTCAATCTTCCTAAAATGCCGGCGATCGCAAATAACAACACAATTGATAAATCTGTCGATTTTCAAACGGAAAAAAACGACAAAAAGAATAGCACTAATCTGATGGTGCAACTGCGTTCAGTGACAAAAACCTATACTAATGGGGCGGATGCTTTAGTAAATGCCAACTTAAGCATCAAAAAAGGGGAATTTTTGTTTATTACAGGACCTAGTGGTTCTGGTAAATCCACCTTGTTGAAACTACTGTATGGAGAAGAATTAGCAACCCAGGGAGAGGTAATAGTTGACGATCGCAATGTGGCAGAATTGCGCGGTGACAACTTGTCTTTATTACGGCGACGTATTGGTATTGTTTTTCAAGACTATAAATTAATACCCCAACGAACGATAACGGAAAATATCTCTGTAGTTTTGCAAGCCCAAGGTTATACACGTAGGGAAATTCAAAGACGTTTAGAACCCACCTTAAAGTTAGTAGGTTTACTGAGTAAGGCTAAATATAATCCAGATCAACTTTCTGGAGGAGAGCTACACCGAGTAAGTATGGCGCGAGCAATTATTGCACCTCCACCCTTGCTTTTAGCAGATGAACCAACTGGAAATCTAGATCCAGATAATTCTTGGCAAATAATGCAAATATTGCGTAAGTTAAACTCCTTTGGGGCTACAGTAATTGTTACTACTCACGACGAACATTTGGTCAGGCGCTGCGATCGCCGAGTAGTAAAAGTATGCGATGGTAAGGTTTATGAAGTTTAGGAGTTAGGAGTTAGGAGTTAGGAGTTGGGAGTTAGGAGTTATGAGTTAGGAGAAAGGAAAAAAGACATAAGAAATAAAAAAATAAAAATGAAAATAAGAAAAAGGAAATAAAAAATAGGAAAAGAAAAGAGAGAAAA
>JBHJJJ010000106.1:0-3295 GCA_050042755.1 Rivularia sp. (in: cyanobacteria) | reverse complement strand
ATCCGGCTCAGGATTATCAAAAATGGTAAGAGTAACAGTGGCAAAAGTTGCTCCCGGATCAATCGTAAAAGCAAGTCCCGAATCATCTACGTTGGTGCTTACCGAGAAAAGATTAATATTTTCTATACGGGGATTACTTACGGCTGCGGGTAAATCGAGTCGGTTGAAAATTTGTACCGTATCACTATCGATATAAACCCTTGTTCCTCCAGCAGGTGCTGCTTCATCCAAGTCAATACGAAATGTTACATCTGTCCCTTGATTTTCTACTAATGCGTTTAAATCGCCATTAAAGGTAGTGGAAGTAGATAAACTTACTTGAGTCATGATTTCAATATTTTGTAGTCAGTAATGGTCTGAGTTTTTCGATTTAAGGCAGCAGTAGAAGATAATTCAATCTATTCCCTGTTCCCTACTCCCTCTGAAACGATCGCCTTCGTTATCAACAACCAAGCTCTGGGCACTAATATCCTGTAAAATCGCCAAGTCTGAGCCACTAGTAGCAATCAAAGTATTATCACCTTGTTGAGTAATACTTAAATCTTCAAACGCATTTGATGAAACACGCACATGTAATAAGTAATTATTCTGTCGCCTTTAAGACAGTGAAATTTGTTGTTAATTTACAAACATCATCAGATGAAATTCATTTATACTAGTATTGATTACAACTAAATTTCATTCATGTTTTGTTCGTTATATTACTTGATTTTACGCTTATATGATGTTTTTTTTCTAACATTAAAAATTAAGATATTTAACAAATTTCTCTTCACCAAATTATAAAATCTTAGATTAAAGAGCAAAAAGCTGAGATTGTGCAATTTTTGCACGAACAGACACATGGCAGAAAGCTCGATTTAAAGGCTGAGGCAGTCTTAGATGAAACATTCCGTCTTGACACCGTGAAGGGTTCCCATAAGAATTTTTTTAGAAGAAAAAAATTCTTATGGGTGCCCGTGACACATCCTTGTATATTACTCCCCCGAACCGCTCTAAGATTTCCTATTAAAAGCACCCTACTCCGAAACTCTCTCACTCTCTCCCTCAATCCCAAACGGTAATCATAAAGCCGGGAAGGGAGTAAGCCCTGAAAATATCAAAATATAGTAATCTAATTGACCTGCATTCTCAGAAGCTGTTATGCAATAATAACCAGAACCAAGGAAAATCAAATCATTTTATTGACAAACTATTTTAATAATTTTGATTCTATAGTCTAAATTTGTTCTCTCAGGAGGATTATACTTACAATGGCAAAAAGCGATCGCTATTCCGAATATGATACCTGGGCTTGGCTATACAACCAAACAATGGGACCACAGTATAGCTTAGAACAACTAAAACCTTTAGAAATCATGTTACTTCCTCAATTACCAAAAGATGCACAGTTACTAGATTTGTGTTGTGGAACTGGACATTTAATGCAGCCATTATTAGAGCGAGGATACAAAGTTACAGGTTTAGACGGTTCGGAAGCGATGCTTAATTATGCTCGCGAAAATGCACCACAAGGAGAGTTTATTTTAGGGGATGCTCGCACTTTTGATATTCCAGAAAGTTTTGATGGGGTTATTTCTACTAGTGCTTCGCTCAATCACATTTTGAGCTTGGAAGAACTCAAAGCTGTTTTCAAGAAGGTTTACAGTGCATTAGAGCCAAATGGTTTATTTCTTTTCGATTTAAACCATGCAGCACAAATGAGAAAATGGTGGAAAAGTCAAGTCGCAGAAGGTGAAATAGAAACCCAATTTGCTTGGTTCATTACCCCAAACTATGACACTACAAGTAGGATGGGTAATTTTAGAATCACTCTGTTTGAGGCTTCACCTTATAGAAAAAGAAGACATATTTGGAAAAAGCTAATTTATCGAATATTAAGTCTAAAACTATTAACCAGATTTCGTCTTAAAGTACTGTCAAACTTTCAACAATGGGAAAAAAATTGGCAGCGCTTTTATATCACCTATGAAGTTAGAGGATATTATCCATCAGAAATACAAGCAGCATTAGAAGAAGTTGGATTTAGTCAAGTTGAAATCAAAACCATCGATGGTAAACCAGATTTAGATAGCAATCATTCAGCTTATTTTCTCTGTCGTAAGAATTAGACCTGGAAAACCTCTGGATGAATTTGTGTGGGAGCATCGTAAAATTTGAAAAATATATATGGTAGTGCGTTAACGAAGTGTGTCTGAAAGACATGCATCTTGCTCGCTATACATACCAAGCGAGCAAGATGCTCGCACTACAAAATTAATTTTAATTATCAATGACAGTAACTTCAGATAACAGCGATTTACAGAAACAACATTTAGATAATTTAATCGCATCTTATACCCAGCGAACCCAAGCATCAAAACGATATGCTCAAACCTATCGGCAATTTTTAGCTGATAAAAGTTCGTTGGGATTGGGTTTTTCTTCAGAATTAAAGGAGATGTGTTATCCAGTAGTTGTCGAAAAAGCTGCTGGTTCTAAACTTTGGGATATTGATAGTAACGAGTACGTTGATATTTTAATGGGCTTAGGTATTAATTTACTCGGTCACAATCCAGAATTTGTTAAAAAGGCGATCGCAATTCAATTAGATAAGGGTTTCTCAATGGGAGGGCAAGCCGAGTTAGCTGGTGAAGTAGCTCAACTAATATGTGAATTAACCGGAGCAGAAAGAGTTACTTTCAGTAATACGGGTACCGAAGCCATTATGACAGCAATTCGTATGGCTAGAACCGTGAGCAATCGCAATAAAATCGCTATTTTTACCAATTCCTATCACGGACATTCAGATAATACATTAATCAGAGCCACAATTGCTCAATATGCAAAACAAGCTGCAAGTCGTAAGCTTGAAACCAAAATTGCTAGTGGTGGTTTATTATCCCGATTGCTAAGTCCGATACAATCAGGTTTGAAAAATACTATTATTTCCAAGGGAGTACCCGCAGCACCAGGTATACCGAAGAATATAGCGAAAAATGTGCTGGTGCTTGATTATGGAAATCCCCGCTCCTTAAAAGTAATTGCAGCCAATAAAAATCAGCTCGCAGCAGTTTTAGTTGAACCAGTACAAAGTCGTTGTCCTCAATTACAACCAAGAGAATTTTTGCATCAGTTAAGAGATGTAACTTCAAAAGCTGGAATTGCCTTAATATTTGATGAAATGGTGACAGGATTTCGCATTCATCAAGGTGGTTCGCAAGCTTGGTTTGGCATTGATGCGGACATCGTTACCTACAGTAAAATTGTTAGTGGTGGTTTACCAATGTCTGTAATTGCTGGGAAAGCTGTTTAC
>JBHJJJ010000105.1:0-16941 GCA_050042755.1 Rivularia sp. (in: cyanobacteria) | reverse complement strand
GCTATAATTCTACAACGTACTTTATATCAAAATCCCTCTAATCTTCCTAATTCTCCTATTTCTTAATATCCTCCTCCTCCTTAACCAGATTCTTATCCTTCACCGACTCCTGAACCTCCACCGACTCCAGAACCATCACCGGCTCCAACACCATCGCCAGCACCAGCACCTAATCCAAGCCCTAGTCCTAGTCCTAGCCCTAGCCCTAGTCCTAATCCTAGTCCTAGTCCATCGCCGTTACCTAATCCTGCACCTAGTCCTGCACCAGGACCTATTCCTAGTCCTAACCCAAGCCCAAGTCCAAGCCCTAGTCCTAGCCCAAGCCCTAGTCCTAGTCCTAGCTTTAGTCCGTCGCCGTCACCAGCGCCGTCACCTAGTCCTGCTCCTAATCCTGCACCTAACCCAAGCCCTAGTCCTAGTCCTAATCCGACCCCATCC
Source organism: Rivularia sp. (in: cyanobacteria) (assembly GCA_050042755.1). GTDB lineage: Bacteria > Cyanobacteriota > Cyanobacteriia > Cyanobacteriales > Nostocaceae > Rivularia. The sequence goes on along the minus strand of JBHJJJ010000105.1, from coordinate 16,503 downwards.
CCTAATCCAACACCTAATCCTACACCCAATCCTACTCCTAATCCAAGCCCTACTCCTAGTCCTAGCCCAAATCCAAACCCAAGTCCTTCACCTAATCCAAATCCGAGTCCTAGTCCCAGTCCTAGTCCTAGTCCGTCACCAGCACCAACTCCAAATCCCAATCCAAATCCCAATCCAAATCCTGACCCAAGCCAAAATCCCAGTCCAAACCCTAACCCGACCCCTAGTCCAAATCCTAGCCCCAACTCAAATCCCAATTCAAATCCAAGCCCGAATCCGGAACCTGAACCACAAACAGATGGCGGGGGTGAGCAAGATAAGCCACCTGGGGCACCTCTTCCAATTCCTTTTCCATTTCTTCCCGCAAAAGCTCAACCAAAGTCACCATCACCACCGCCTAGTCCTTGTAGCAGTGGTAGTTGTGGTGCCGAAATTAGTAAAAAACAAGATTCTACTAATGACCAACTAGCTAAATTAAACGCTTTACTTAACGGCTTAGATTTAGCTGCTATTGCAGCTATGAACAAAAAACTTGATTTAATAAATACAAAACTAGGACCTCAATTACCAAATGGTGGTATTAGTACTTTTTTAAAAGCTTTTAAAGCAAAATTTGATAAATTTGCTAAGTGGATACAACTTGATCGAATTTTATTAGTATTAACTTGGGTAAATACTCTGCATAATGCATATATGCTTAGCAATTCTTTATCCGATACATTATTTTCAATCATCGACAATTTAGCGGGTATATTTTTTAAAGATTTAGACGGTGAACCAATTGATACTAAAGGATTCTTTGGCAAGAAAATAGATGAATTTGCAGCAAGATTGTTTGGTGTTCAAAATTGGAAAGAGTTTAAAGTCACTTGGAAGAAATGGAATCGTATTTATCAAGCAGCGGCTAATATTGCAAATTCTGTTCGTTCAATGATTGATTCATTAAGAAATATTAGTGAATTTATTGCAGAAAATACTGGAAAGATAGGAAATGCTTTAAAGAAATTTGGTGTTATTGGTGAAAAAGCATTCCCTTGGATGCCTGAGAACGTAAACGCTCAATCCGTTTGGATACAGCGATTGCAGAATCTTGAAGAAGCGGCTCAAGGAATAGAAATGGTTACATCTGAAGCTGTTTCTATACAAGAAAATATTGAACAGTTAACTAAGCAGAAAGAAGAGTTTGAAAAGTCAATTGAAGATTTACCTATTAAAGAAAGACCTGATAATAAACCAATCAAAGAAACTGAAGATATTAAAAAAATGTTTAGTTTTGGGACTTTTTTCGATTCAGACAAGGAGCCAGACGAATAATGAGCAATAATCCGCAAAGTGAATGGGAGTTACTTCAATCAGTTATTATTAATGGGCACAATAAAGAAGTTAATGAATACTTTAAAAATACTCCAACAAATGATTTTGAAAGTCATAGATCTAAATTAAAGCGTGTTTGTCTAACTAAAGATGATGATAGCGCTTTAATGTTGATCTTGCGTTTATGGTTGTTTGAAATATTGCTAAAAAAAGCACAATCAATACAAACTCCGATTTATGGTATTCCAGTCCAAGAATTACAACGCGAAACTAAATTTAAGCCACAAGTAAGACTTTATTTCCGAGAAACTTACAATAAAGAAATTCACATAAATAATCCTACAAAAGTAAACGGTGAAATCACCTTTAGACTTACAAATGAATCAAGTTCTACTATTAGCCGAGCTAAAGCAGAAAAGCTTGCTCGTGATATTAAAAATGAATTTGCTAAGCCAATATTTACTTGGGAAAAAGGTTGGTTCAAAGTTACATATCTAGACATTGAAAAAGGTTATGACTTAAGGCTTTTGGTTAATTCTAAAAACGAAGGAGAACGAATTGTCAAACAAATATTAAAAATTCAAAACCATACTTTTAATAAAGATTATTTCCAGTTTATAGACCATGACCGAACTTACCCAGAAAACCCTGGAACACATCGCGTATATGGTCAAACCGTCAAAAAATGGCGCAAAAGACCAAAAGCTAGTTTGAAATTTGTCTATGCGCAGCTTCTAGTGCATGGTCGTATCAAACCTATAAATCTTGTTTCTGTTGGAGGACGGTTACAAAGTGTTATTGAAAAAGTGTAACAGTTGATACGTAAAAAATTATTTAATGATATTTGTTCGGGAAGTTAACTTGTCGCTGAAATAATATAAGCTGAAAACCTTGTGTATACTGGTCTTAAAGCAATTTAATTTAATCAAATAATAAACATGGGACGTTATAGCGATATCAATCGTGGACCGGAGCTTAATGAAGCATATAACTCATATCAAACTTGGGTGAAAAAGACACGAGCTCAAAAGCAAGCGGCTTACAAAACTGTAGCCAAACCTGTATCTGATAGAGTCGTCGTTGAGCGAACTGTAGGGTACATTCTTCCTTTTAATGGAACTAACGACAAAGTATATCTTTCTACTCGAATTATCGCCGATACCCAACAAGGTGCTGGCGGTACTGTCGCTGGAACTATTCGAGGTTTAATTGCGGATCGAGTTTATAAAGTTTTGCCGGCGACTGGCGATCCGTTTAGTTTAAGTGTTCCGCGATTTCAATTTGCAAAAATTTCTGGGACTTTAAGGACGCAAGCTGCAACAACTGATTCTGAAAGTAGAATTACTGGGTTACCTTACAAAAGACATAGAAGTAATAGCGCATGTAGTCCGTTCGGGAAAAAAGATAATACCGATAATTATTCTGACGCTATTAAAGAAATTCGAGCGAACAACGCATACACAACTTTTGTACAAACTATTGGTAATTCTATTGGATTTTCTCCAGAAGGTGATTGATGCTGTGGGTTCCTGAGCATTGTAGAGATTTTTTAATAATTGAAATTGACTCAACTCAATCAACTGAAACCGAGTGGGAAAACATGTTTATGCTTAATCAAGCGTCAAGCGACTGGTTAAAAGGTCGGCTTGACACAGGCACATACTTTGACATGCTTGATGCTTGTGGCATCAATCCTTTTGAGTTTGTTGGAAAAGTCGAAACACATGTTGAACTACTTATTCGGTAAAAGTTTAATGAAACTAGAATTGAATAAGCCTGAAAATTGGGTTAAAGTTTTTACTAAAACTACTACCGCTATTAAAATAACTAGTACGCAACATGCTCCAATACCAGAGATAAAAGTTGAAGTTGACATTGACCGCCAAATACTAGCAATTCAAGTTACTTCATCTAAAGCTAAAAATACTTGGAATTCAGCAGGTTTATTAAATCAACAAAATTCTTCAATAAGCAATGCATTAGGAACAAATAGTCAAGTTATTGCAAAACGTAAGCTTTGGTTAAATCAAGTTAATTTGTTAATGTTTCCAGAGCATACTCTTGATTATCGTGTTTCGCTTAAGGTGCCTACTTGGTTTGAAGATGTTTCGCTAAAAATTTGGAAATATATTGCTCCTGCAAGCAATGTAACTGATAATTTGCTGCTTGAAATTCGCCAACAAGAGCTTCAACGCATAGAATCCAAGATTGATGATTTAAACGCTTACGGACGTTAATTAACAATGACTTGGATTTCGCTTGGACAGTTTGAATTGATTAATATATGGCAATTTACCAAATCTTTTGAAGGTGAGATTTTTCGAGTTAAGCATCAGTTAAATGGAGATGATTATTCTGCTGTTCGTGGTGTTATTGCACAAGGATTTGAAGACACGCAAGTAAATGTCTTTAATCCAAAATTATTCAGTTACAGAGAAGAAAGCGAAATATTTGCATTTTATTTTCCAATAGGTTTAAGTCAGCATTCATTATGTTTTAAACGTTTGGATGCATCTAAATCTAACTGGATTATTGATGTAGAGGTTTTTCAAAGTGAAAATCCTCAAGACAATTTAAACAATTATTTAATAACAAGATTCGGAGAGGCAACAGCAATGAGTTTAGTCCCCTTATTATTTAGTGGTTCTACTACCCCTAAAAGTTACGAACAAAAGTTAGTAAAGAATAAACCTACTAAAATTTTAAATGAAAATGATAGTAGGACGGAACTAAGAATTAATTCTACTGGTCAACCTGTTATGCTAACAACTGGATTTGATGAAACAAGTAAACCAGAAGAAGTGCTGTTAAGAATGCCACCAAACTATTATCACAATGAAGTAGCATCTTCAGCAGGCATATATAAAGGTGCAATTTACGCTATTGCTCAAGAAGAAACCTATTTATATATAACAGAATTCTCTGCTAAATAATTTCGTAACTAGCCTAAGCAATTAGGCTATTACAAACAACAGTTAAATGAAAATTGAAAGTGCAACAGATTATGTTGCTATTGGTAGCCTATTCCTAGCTACAGCTACATCTCTTGCTGGAGTGGCTTTATGGTACGCCAAAGCAGAAAAACGAAAATACGGATTAGAGCGCGATTTTGCTCATATAAAACGTAGCTATGAACAAATAGAACAAAGTTTAAATACTATTTTCCGGGAGCTTGATCACCGATTTGATGCAATAGAAAAAGACATCTTAGAAATCAAAGCTAATTTTAATAAAAAACAATGAAAAGTATCACTGTTAAATCAATTATAGTAGTTGGATTATTTGCCGGGACATTTGTACTTGCTGTTCTTGATGACGAATTTCGTCATATTTTTGGAGATATAGCTAAAGTTGGAATTGGTGGGTTTCTTGGGCAATTGCAGCCCGGTCAGAAACGAATTACTTAAATTTATTTTTTGATAATTCCTTAAAATAATCAGCTAATACTGTATTTACAATTTAACTAGCTGTTAATCCAGTTTGCTCTATTTCTTTTTGTAATTTAGGTTTTAGTGAAACCCATACATCTATTCGTATTCGCATATTTTATTCTTAAAGGCTTATTGAAATATTTGAACAAAGCAAAAGCCAGCCAAGCCCCAAATAATGCAAGTTACAATTAATGTCCCCCAAGGTGTTCCAAGCAAATCATCTAGAAACATTGAAAGGGCTAAGGGGTAGTTTAAGATTTTTTCGACGATCTTCATTTATTTTTTAGTAAATTGAAAAATCAATGCTAGCCCAAGGAAATCCATTACAGCAAGCAATGTTGTGCGGAAACAAGTTTCTTGGATAGCGGTGTAGGCGATCGCAATAATTATTGTTAAAAGTTTATCGAAGTGTTTCATACTTGCTTGTGGGGATTTATCATACAATTATCAGTTACTAGTTTACATAGGTATTCAGCCTCTATAGTGTGGGGCATGAGCGGTAAGGGGATAATTATCAATAAAAAATTGGTTGTTGATAATTGGTAATTGATAATTGTACTGTGATGAAAGAAACTTCTAGTTCAGACTCAATGGCGGAGCGTTTAGAATCTCTCAAGGCTGCGATTATTTGTGCTTTGAGTTTTTCTTTGGTATTTGTTCTAGCTTCTATTTTTAATCACTCGTTACTGAAAGATTACTTTCACAACTTTTATAATTTGAGTGCAATTACGCGGAATTGGCGGTGGTTGATCAGTACTGGAATCGCTGGTTTTTCCGGTTTTCTATTTGGCGTTACATATCGCTATATTATTCGTGAAGATGAAAACCCCCAATTGAAAGCTGGCAGCGTGTTTGCTTTTGGATTGGTGCGGGGTTTAACTCAGGTTGATATGGGACTAAATTTTTCGCTTTCTATTTTTCCTTTTGTCATGCTTGCTTTGGAGAGTATCCTGGGGTTTGCTGTAGCAGCCTCTACCCTCGATAGCGCCATTAAATTTGGCTGGGTTAAACCTTTTATCGGCAATAGATAATTGATTACAATCATGTCATGGATCTAATAATGCTTAAAGCCTCTCTTACTCCTATGAAGCTTTAAGATTTCTGATAAAAATCTCTCCCTCAATTCGTTAGGTAATCTTTTACCGGTAAGGGAGTATCTTAAGGGAAGAAGTACTCTAGGAGGAAACTTCGTCAACGAAGAGGAGTTTTATTCAAACCTTAGGGTATTTGTGAAGCCTTTACATAAAGAACTAATAAATGGCTAGTTATTTTTTAATTGTAGATTTAGAAGCGACTTGTTCCAATGATGGTAATATTCCCAGCCAAGAAATGGAAATAATTGAAATTGGTGCAGTAATGTTGAACCGCTTCACTTGGGAAATAGATTCGGAATATCAGCAGTTTATCAAACCTGTCAGACATCCAAAGTTAACAGATTTTTGTACTGAATTGACTACTATTACTCAGCAACAAGTTAATACTGCATCAACTTTTCCAGAAGTGATTCCTCAATTTAAAGAATGGGTTGATTTCTATGCCGAAAATATATTTTGCTCTTGGGGCAATTATGATAGAAAGCAATTTATCCAAGATTGCGAATTTCATAATTTAGTTTATCCTTTTGGCTCGGAACATCGAAATATCAAAAAGGAATTTTCTTTATATTTTGGTGATAAGAAAAAAAGATTCGGTATGGCCCAGGCTTTAGAATATTTGGGAATAGAATTGCAGGGTACTCACCATCGCGGGATTGATGATGCTCGGAATATTGCTGCAATATATAAGTACATGCACCAAAATAAGATTAAAGGTTAAATAACTCCTAATTCATAAAAAAAATTCCATATCAAACCATATAAGCTCCGGGAGAAACTTACTTAAATTACTTAGTCAACGAAATTGTCGCTTCAATTCTTGAATCTGGCATTCTTTCAAGAAATTGCCTTCCACTTTACCCTGCTCATGGTGGATTTCTTATTTAACTAAAATGCGAGTATTATCTTCAAATCTAACTAACAGATTAAAATTCTTGGCTTTTATTTGTTCAATCTTACCGATCTTCTTTATGGAAGGATTTAATAGATTATGTTCAATTAAATAATCCAACACATTCTGGGAACTTAGTAGAAACACCATAAAAATTACCAACCAACAACCAAATATGTATTGGTATAATGGCGAATTAATCGAATCCCAAACTATCCAATTACCAATTAACGAACCAGGATTATTATTTGGTGCAACAATTTTTACAACCCTGCGGGTTTACCATAACTCCCTTGATAGCCGTTTAACTCACTGGGAAGCACATCATCAACGTCTACTTTCTTCCGTACAAAACTTGGATTTCCAACAACCAAATTGGTTAAATATCCGCCGTGGCGCAGAAATTCTGATAAATCATTTCCCGATTCTCAGAATTACACTGTTTGCCGATGGAAAGGAGTGGATAACTGGTAGGCTAATATCGTTCTCGGACTTGACAGAAAAACAAGAATATGGTGTCAACGTAAATGTTGCGAAAACAGAACAATACCGTAGTTTACCTTCTCATAAAACGGGGAATTATCTCGCACCTTGGTTAGCGAAAAAAAATGCTTTAAAACAAAGTATTCAAGAAACGATTTTAACTGATTCTGCTGGAAATTGGTTAGAAACGAGTACCGGTAATCTTTGGGGATGGCGCGATGGGTGTTGGTTCACACCGCCATTAAATGCGGGAATCTTACCAGGAATTATGAGAGAAAAACTTTTAGATTGGTTGCGAAATAATCAATATCCAGTTAAAGAAGGACCCTTTAGCTCAGAATTAGTCAAAGAATTTGCAGCCCTAGCCTACAGTAACTGTGTAGTGGAAATACTACCTATATACCAAGTCACTCAACCCAAGGCAAAGCTACAATATGATCCCAAGCACCATTGTTTTAAGGAATTACAAAGATATTTTCTAGCATGATGTGTACGCATTCTGGTATACGTTAAGATAAGTTAACATAATTCTTAAAATTTCTATCTCTCTCAGAGACGCGACACCAAAAAACAGGAGGATTGACCTCGGTGAATAATAAAAGATGGAGAAATGCGGGGCTGTACGCGCTGCTTTTTATTGTTGTTATCGCTTTAGGAACAGCGTTTTTTGACAATAATCAAGCCCAAAATCGGGAAACATGGCGCTACAGTCAGTTTATCCAAGAAGTTGAAAAAGGCAGAGTCGAGAAAGTTAGTTTGAGTGCCGATCGCTCTACTGCTGTAGTAATACCAAAGTATGACCCAAATAAAAGAGTTGTCACTTTGGTCAATGACTCAGAACTAATTAATACTCTTACCGAAAACAACGTTGATATTTCTGTATTGCCTCAAACCGATGAAGGTTTTTGGTTTAAGGCTCTTAGCAGCCTATTTTTCCCCGTATTACTTCTAGTCGGATTGTTCTTCTTGCTACGCCGCGCTCAAAGTGGTCCAGGTAGCCAAGCTATGAACTTTGGTAAGTCTAAAGCCAGAGTGCAAATGGAGCCGCAAACCCAGATTACTTTTGGTGATGTCGCTGGTATCGATCAAGCCAAGCTGGAATTAAACGAAGTAGTGGATTTTCTGAAAAACGCCGATCGCTTTACTGCTGTTGGTGCGAAAATTCCTAAAGGTGTACTCTTAGTTGGACCTCCTGGAACTGGTAAAACTTTATTAGCTCGTGCAGTAGCTGGTGAAGCTGGGGTTCCTTTCTTCTCCATCTCCGGTTCTGAATTCGTAGAAATGTTTGTGGGTGTGGGTGCTTCCCGTGTCCGCGATTTGTTCGAGCAAGCTAAGGCCAATGCCCCCTGTATCGTATTTATCGATGAAATTGACGCAGTCGGTCGTCAAAGGGGTGCAGGTTTAGGTGGTGGTAACGATGAAAGAGAACAAACCCTCAACCAGTTACTTACCGAAATGGATGGTTTTGAAGGTAACACTGGAATCATCATTATTGCTGCTACAAACCGTCCTGACGTACTCGATGCAGCATTATTACGTCCTGGACGTTTCGATCGTCAAGTAGTTGTCGATCGTCCAGATTACGCTGGTAGGGTGGAAATTCTCAAAGTACATGCTCGCGGTAAGACTTTAGGTAAAGACGTTGATTTAGATAGAATTGCTCGTCGTACACCTGGTTTCACCGGTGCTGATTTATCAAACTTACTTAACGAAGCCGCAATTTTAGCAGCCCGACGCAATTTAACAGAAATTTCGATGGATGAAATTAACGATGCCATCGATCGCGTATTAGCTGGTCCAGAGAAGAAAGACCGGGTAATGAGTGAAAAACGTAAGGAATTAGTAGCATACCACGAAGCCGGTCACGCTTTAGTTGGTGCTTTAATGCCAGATTACGATCCAGTACAGAAAATCAGCATTATTCCTCGTGGACGTGCCGGTGGTTTAACTTGGTTTACCCCCAGCGAAGATCGCATGGATAGTGGTTTATACAGCCGCGCTTATCTGGAAAACCAGATGGCTGTGGCTTTGGGTGGACGTATTGCTGAAGAATTAATCTATGGTGAGGAAGAAGTTACCACTGGTGCTTCCAACGACTTACAGCAAGTAGCTCGCGTAGCTCGTCAAATGGTAACTCGCTTCGGTATGAGTGACAACCTAGGGCCAGTTGCACTTGGTCGTCAGCAAGGAAATATGTTCCTCGGACGCGATATCATGTCAGAACGCGATTTCTCTGAAGAAACCGCATCTACAATTGATTCGGAAGTCCGTGACTTAGTTGATGTTGCTTATAACCGCGCTAAGCAAGTTTTACAAGACAACCGTAATATTCTTGATAAGTTAGCAGAAATGTTAATTGATAAAGAAACTGTAGACGCTGAAGAATTGCAAGATTTATTAGCAGGTAATGATGTGAAAACTGCAGCGTTTGCTTAATTAAGTTCGGAATTAGGAGTTATAAGCTTTCACCTCTAATTTTTGACCTTTAGAAAGGGGGTAGTTCTAGTGTTCTAGAATTACCTCTTTTTTTTATCGCTTGGTTTAAAAGTTTTTAGCTAAGGCTCATAGGTATCTGTCATAAGTGTCCGTAAGGTCATAATTTGTACAAATAAGATTTGTATAATATCGGGTTTTTCTAAATATAAATACGATTTTCTTATGTTTTTGGTTATATAAAATACTTTTTCTAGTTAGCTGTAAAAAAATTGCTATATATCATCTATAAATTTTGAACTTTTTTATATCAGCTTTTTCTCAAAATAAATAGGAATGGCCGCAACTGGTCACCTTTTCTTGTAGGGTGCTTGTAAACTGATTGATTCTGAACTTAACAATAAGACTTGTGGTGTCACGCACCATCAGAGTCTTGTGACAATTACCTAATACCATTTCTTTATAAAGATGCGCCGAATTTAGCCACCTAACGGATGGTTTAGTACGTGTAGCTCCAGACTTCCAGGCACAGAGGGATTTAGCGCAGCCTCATACAGAATTGGTATAAGTCCTGATAAATACTAATTAGGGATCTTATTGTTTGTATAAAATTATCTGTTGTCTTAATCAAATGCAATACTACGACAATTAAATACATAATTATCGGGATCATTTGTTATAAAAAAATACAAAACACAGTCTTATTGATGAGAATGTCATTATTAATGAGAATCATGTCATTTGAGTAACGTATTTTCAGGGGTGTTAAAAATCACATTTTCATGTAGTATAAAAAATTATATAGAATCTGTCTGGACCTATTTTGCTTTTTTATATATAAAATTTTTAATTTTTATATTCCCTTCCCTGTACAAGATTACCTATTAGCTTCTAAAATTTATCAGAAGTTTGAGCCTGTTTCAATCGGTATTCTTTAGACGGCAAGGGAGTAAGTTGTATCAAATTAATGTTTACGCTCACATATTGCCCTGTTTGAAATACTACAATCTCCATTCAAAGTTGTTCAAATAAAGCACTCCAATCAATTATAGATGGTCGTTTACCTTGATTAACTATTTCAAAAACTTTGCGATATGCCGGAGGCATCACGCTTGGCGTATCGCAATTTGAATTATTTAAACATTCTACACAAGCATTGGCAACGTCTATTCGACTAGTTTGTCCCGTAATTTGATCGCCAATTCCTAATACAACTGCTAAATTACCGTCGGTTTTCGCTCTGAACAAAGTGTTAAGATCGTAGGAAGTATAAGGACCATCTATTAAACGTCCGGGACGGATAATTGTATAAGGTAATGTTGAATTTATAATAGTTTCTTCAGCTTGTTTTTTAGCGTCAAGAATGCCAAAACTATTTAGAATACTGTAAGGAAACTCATTTTTACGTTCCACACCGCAGGAAGAAATAAAAACTAACTGTTTTAAATCTTTCGGTGCTGCTTCTACTAAATTACTAACACCTTGAGCATCAACTTTCATCGGACTATTTTTAGCTTTGGCTTTCGCTTCTTCAGGATTAAAAAGTAGTCCAAAATATTCGATAAAATTGGGATTATTTTCAAAATCCCATCTTTCGGAAGGAAAAGCAGTAGTTCCACTACAGCAAATCAGATGAGTGATATTTTCCATAGCTACTGGTAAAGTTTCAGGATTACGGATATCGCCAACAGCTATTTCAGCTTTACCAGCAAACATATTTTCGGCTTTAGATGCATTCCGCGTCAAAACCCGAACTTTAAAACCCTTATCGACTAACTTTGCTACCGTTAATTGTCCAACTCCACCTGTAGCACCAGTAACTAATACTAAATTTTCTTCTGAGATATCGTTTGAAGTCATAATTGTGAATCAATTAACTAAGTTTTTGTATAATAATAGGAATGGCCGCAACTGGCATATTTTTTTGTAGGGTGCTGTGACATTTAATTAAAATTTGAACGTAATAATAAGGGTTGTAGTGTCACGCACCACGCGAGTTTTGTGACAATTGCGTAAGTCCTGAATAAATTTTGATTACTAATAAGATAATTACATAAATTATACAAAATGAAGAATCGAGATAATTCTCTAATGAATGTAGAATTATCTCGATTTCTCACTTTAATATTTTGATCCGATTACGTTCCCAGATAGCTGCGTTTCGATCTCATTAATATTCAATAGGTCCGCTAACCTGATTTTTACTTTTAAGCTTTAGTCGATGATGGCTTGAGAAACAACCATGCAACAAAAAATGTCGCTGCTGTAAACAATTGAATTAAATCTAATGCCGACAGATAACCATCTGAAAATGAAGCAATACTTCTGTCTGTAATCCCAAACACCCAAAATGATACGCCAAACAACCAAATCCCATTTTTGAGATTTCCCATAAATCCTTTCATTTCGGGCGATTTTTGCTTATTCATGATTTCCTATTTTGTTGAAAAATAGTCAAGGGCTGCTGTGAGAGTTTTTCTCCTTAAAAAAATTCTCATGGGTACCCGTCAAGAGTGAATATGAATGCCTCTATACATTTTCTAGATTCTTAACTTAGTAACTATATATTAATAAATATTTCTATAGATTGACAAATGTTTCTAAATACACATCAAAAAAAATGCTTGTCAAGAACATGGTTGTAGATTGATAGGAGAGGAATAGAAAAAAATTATATTAATGTGGTTGAATTAAGCAAATCGATCGCTTTGAAACGCCTGTTCTAGAAGGGTTTTAAATTGCCAAAATCTAGTAATGGCCGTAGTGGAAAATTCCCATGTTAAACAGAATAGAAGCGAAAAATAGAGCATGTACACAATCAATAAAGGTTTAGATGGTAAAAAACGCTGTTTCGGGAATAAACCGGGACAGGAATTTTATGCCCATTACCACGACATGGAATGGGGTATTCCCGTTCATGACGATCGCAAGCTGTTTGAAATGCTCATTCTCGAAGGTGCGCAAGCGGGTTTAAGTTGGGAAACGATTTTGAAAAAGCGTGAAGGCTATCGCAAAGCATTTCATGATTTCAATCCGGAAAAAGTCGCTGTCATGACAGACTTGAAACTTGAAGCTTTACGCCAAAATCCGGAGATTGTTCGTAATCGTCTCAAGATTTATGCTACTCGTAAAAACGCACAAGTATTTCTAGATATTCAAAAGGAATTTGGAACTTTCGATACCTATGTGTGGGGTTTTGTTAAAGGTGAGACAATTGTCAATCATTGGAAAACTTTTGAAGAAGTGCCGGTAACCACACCCGAGAGTGATGCTTTATCTAAAGACTTAAAAAAACGCGGCATGAAGTTTGTCGGTTCCACGATCGTATATGCTTATATGCAAGCGGTTGGAATGGTGAATGACCATTTAACTGAATGTTGGTGTTATGGACGCTAAACGCCGATCGCGAAGTTACTACATTTGTTTAAACTTGCGATCGAAGTTGATCCTACTCCTATCCCGCTCTAAGTAACCCTCAAAATTGTATGTTGGGTTGAGGAACGAAACCCACCATTGTGTTGGGTTTCACTTAGTTCAACCCAACCTACTGTTGATACTCGAATGAATCGAGATAAAAGGCTTACTGAAGCGAGACTACACCACGCAATTCTAACTTGTAGAGATTAAACTGTAATTGGAATCAATTGCAAGTAATTATTAATAATTTAAATTGTATGGTCTATTTTTGACTATGCCAAAATTCTCTTTGGAGGTAAAATCAGTAGATGGGATATCTAAAATCCTTAAAAGCCTTACATATGTTAGCAAAAGTAATCCAATATTTTTGAAGCTTATTAATAAAAAATGGCAATAGCAATTGATTTTGGCACAAGTAATACCGTTATTGCTCGTTGGAACCCGGTGACTCAGCAGCCAGAGACTTTAAATATACCAGAATTATCTGCTCAACAAGGTTTAAATCCACCACTGATTCCTAGTTTGCTGTATGTAGAAGATGCATCCAAGGGTAATGTTTTAATTGGACAACAGGTAAGGAATCGTGGTGTTGATATCAAAGGAGACTCGCGATTTTTCCGCAGCTTCAAACGCGGGATTGGTGCAGATATTCAAGGTTTTTTACCGGAATTAGATGGAAATAATATTACTTTTGAACAAGTCGGGGAATGGTTTTTGCAAAGGGTTATCGAACAATTGTCATCTGTTGAAGGTGGTTTAGATTCCCTAATATTAACAGTTCCTGTAGATAGCTTTGAAACTTACCGTCACTGGCTGGGAAAGGTTTGTCAAGGGCTACCCGTAGAGCAGGTGCGCATGCTGGATGAACCTACAGCAGCAGCTTTGGGGTATGGTTTAAGTGAGGAAGACTTATTATTAGTAGTTGACTTTGGCGGCGGAACTTTAGATTTATCTTTGGTACGTTTGGATAAAAGCGTACAGCAATCAAATAAGAAACCTTTGGGTTTTCTACTAAAGTTTGGCAATAAATCTTTAGCAGAAGACTCTAAACAAAAGGTGAAAACTGCTCGCGTACTTGCAAAAGCCGGTCAAAATTTAGGCGGTAGCGATATTGATAATTGGTTAACCGATTACTTTGCTAAAACTCAAGATTTGGCGGTAAGCCCTTTAACAACAAGACTTGCAGAAAAAATTAAAATTCAACTTTCTACACAAAATCAAGCTAGTGAAGTTTATTTCAACGACGAGACATTTGAAAGTTATGAATTGGAATTAAACCGCGATACTTTTGAAACAATTTTGCAAGAGCATTCGTTTTTTGCAATGCTTGATGAATCAATGACACAATTATTGCAACAAGCACGCCGCCAAGGAATAGAAATTGCAGATATTAATGCTGTCTTGTTAGTCGGCGGTACTTCCCAAATCCCTGCGGTGCAGACATGGATAAAAAATTACTTTGACTCAGAAAAAATTCGTAGTGAAAAAGCTTTTGAAGCCATCGCTCATGGATCATTACAGTTAGCACAAGGGTTAGAAATTAAAGATTTTCTATATCACAGCTATGGTATCCGCTACTGGAATCGCCGTCAAAACCGTCATAGTTGGCATCCTGTTATAAAAGAAGGGCAGCCTTACCCAATGACTAAACCTGTAGAGTTATATTTAGGTGCTTCCTTAGAAAATCAACCAAGCATAGAATTAATTATTGGAGAATTGGGAGCAGAAACAGGTGGTACCGAAATTTATTTTGATGGCTCGCGGCTGATTACCCGTCGTGCAGAAAGCAGTGAAACTACAGTAAAACCTCTCAATGATACCGACGGTGGTAAAAATATTGCGAAACTAACACCACCGGGTTTTCCAGGAAGCGATAGAGTAAAAGTTTCGTTAGAAGTTGATGAACAAAGGTTTTTAAGGATTACTATTGAAGACTTATTGACTAATGAAACCATTTTAGAAAATCAACTTGTGGCGCAGTTGAGTTAGTTTGAGGATTGGGAAATAACGAGCAATACGAAAATTATTTGTTATACCAATTCTGTATGAGGCTGCAATTAATTACTCTCACTCTAGCTATGGTGGAGCTAACACTACAAAGCCAACCGTTAGGTGGCTAAATTTGGCGCATCTTATTAGGAATGGCCGCAACTGGCACATTTTTTTGTAGGGTGCTCGTACACTCACTAGTTTTTCACGAAATAATGAGGTTTTCGTGTCACGCACCATCCGGGGTTGTGTGACAATTGCGTAAGTCCTGCTTATAAAGAAATGGTATTACCAATTACCGAAATTCTCAAGCTGTTTCGCAATAGTTTCCGGTATATTCGCTTGTTTTCCTTTAGCTAGATAACAATCTCGCAATGCTAAGAGAAAACCTTGAATAGATTCCGGTGCGTCTTCGGTATCTGCGGCTTTTTGTAAAAATTGCTGCCATAATTGCTGTTGATTGCCGAAAAATTCCAGTAAGTGCAAACCCGCGAGATATTCGGCTAAGGGATCGAGTACGAAGCGGATTTCATCTTTAGCCGCGCCGATGGTTTGGATGAGGTGTAGGCGATTTTCGAGGTAGTTGAGACGGTTTTCTGCGTCGTCATTACCCAAGGCTTTTAAAGCGTTTTCTCTAGTGATAGGGGTTGGCTTAAAAGTTTGCTCTAGACATTGCCAAGCGATGATTTTTGCATCTTTATGAATGCTTCTATCATCAACTTTATCTTCAACTACATCCCGATTGATTTGGTTGAGATATTCCAGCATCAACTCGGGAATATTATTGGGTAAATCTTGGCTGTTGGTAATAGAAATTAACTGCTCTACAAATAATTTAGCTAGTAAAACAGTGATGTTACGAGTACCCACCATCTTGGAAAGTTGAATACAAGCATTGAAAAACTCAATATCGGTGAAATTATCTCGTTTACCACGATGGGTGAGATAATCATCCATGAAAGAAGAAAGGCGATCGCCATTTATTCGATGTGGATGAAGCGTAGTTTTAGTAATCCTTCCCAGCTTCTCATCTAAACGGGAAGTGACAACCAAAGCGTTGATACAGAAATTAGGAGAATCTGGGTTGATTGCTTGACGTGTAGCTTCGCTCATCTCCGAGAAATGGTCTACAATCACTAAAATTCTTCTTTGTCTGAGTAATTGCTCTAATAATTCTTGCGGAATCGGTTTCGCAGAATCAATTAAATCCTGGAGTTGCCCTTGGATTGCTTCGAGTAAAGGTATTTCGTCTTTCCGGGATTTCTTCAACCTTAATTCTTCCTCAATCAATATCGGTAACATCAAATGTTGAGAAGGACGTTTTTCTGAATCATCAGACATCACCCATCTACCAATCTGACAAGCCAAACTAGTTTTTCCTGCTCCACCTTCACCCCAGATAAGCAGACAAACTCGATTGTTGTTGAAAGTCGATTTTAAATCTTTTCCC
>JBHJJJ010000104.1:0-15419 GCA_050042755.1 Rivularia sp. (in: cyanobacteria) | reverse complement strand
AAAGCTTGTTGATAGTGCTTGTGGATGAGAGCTTCACCCCAAGGAGTAAATAAAATCGAAAATTGATGTTGGGGATATTGGGAAATGCGAGAGACAAAACGTTGTAATTGTTGTTTGTCTAAATTTAATTCTGCTGCTGTTTGTTGACGTTTTGCGAAAGGACAATATTCGCAACCGTAGTTACAGCTGATGAGGGAGCCGCGATAGAGGATTTTTAGGTGCATTTTTTTGGTTTTTTATTTATATTAAGTTTAAAATC
Organism: Rivularia sp. (in: cyanobacteria); assembly: GCA_050042755.1. Classification (GTDB taxonomy): domain Bacteria; phylum Cyanobacteriota; class Cyanobacteriia; order Cyanobacteriales; family Nostocaceae; genus Rivularia. The sequence goes on along the minus strand of JBHJJJ010000104.1, from coordinate 15,160 downwards.
CTAGTAGTAAATCTTGTGGCTCTGCAATCACTTCACATTCTAATTTATATAGCTTTTTAATCATTTCTTCTGACAAATCATTCATCGTTAATTTTAATACACTAAGCTTATTGATTGCGGGAAAATGTAGTAATATCTCCGCTCCTCTATCACTTAAATTGCCTCCAGATAAATCAAGTATTGAAAGTTGTTCAATAGCTGTTGGAAATTTTATTAAGAACAAAACAAGATTGTAAGAATCTCTGCTACCACAAAGCCCTAAATATTTTAGATTAGGCAGTAATTCTCCGGTTAAAATAGGGGATAATTCTTTCTCTACAATATCTCTTTCATCATTTGAACTACCTCCAAACCATAATTCAAGATACTCCAATGCAGGTAAATCTAATTTGCAGATGTTAGGAATAGCTGAATATTTACACATTAATTCTGTTTGGATTCTTAAAGTTTTTAAAAAATTATGCTGTAATGGTTGAATTCGTAAGCCCTGCCTTCCATATACCTGTAACACTTCAAGGTGAGGATAAGCTTTTAATAATGGATTCAAATAGCCAAGTTTGATATAAGAGTTGCTTATATAATGTTTAAATCCGTAAGGTCCTTCTAAAAGTTCTCTACCAATATATATTGCTTTTAAATTAATTAATTTATCGTTATTTTGAGAAATAGCATTAACAAAATCATAAAATGGTCTTTTGTATGGATTCTTAAAATCTTGAAAATTTAATTCTATTTCATATATCAAGGCTTCGATTTGATTTAAATTAGAGTTTTCTAATAATTGATAAAAATTTTTATGATTAACAACGTAAGCTTTTACTAATGGGTTTTGAATCCCAAATTTAGGGTCATAGTATTCTTGTTTCCAATCTTCTACTCTTGTAAAATATAGCTTGGGATGATTTTCTAATAAAGCTTTTTTACCCCTCTTATTTTCACTTCGCTTTAATATTTTTGCTGCGAAATTATTAATTTCAGTTGATTCATGTTCTAAAGCATCAATCACTAAATCCAAACCCACATCCCCATAATTCAAAGCATCATTCAAAGCTGCAATTTGTACATCAACATTAGAATTAGCCAACCGCTTTTTTACACCTTCAACACCTCCTAAAACCGCACCGTGAATTGGTGGTGGTGCGTTTCCTCCGAGTACAGCATCGTATTGTTTGGGTTGGTTTTGATTGTTGTTCATGGTTTTAGCGTTGTAATTGTTGTTTGTCTAAATTTAATTCTGCTGCTGTTTGTTGACGTTTTGCGAAGGGATAATATTCGCATCCGTAGTTACAACTGATGAGGGAACCGCGGTAGAGGATTTTATTCTAATAAGTAATCGAGATAATCTCGATCTTGTCTATCAGCTATAACTTCGATATCTAATTGCTTTAACCGTTCAACCATTTCATCGCTTAAATAATTATCGGAAACATCAAGGGTATCTAAATTATTTATAAATGGACAATTAAGTAAAGCTGCTGCACCTTCGTCATTTATACTTCCCATTGAAAGGTCTAATTCAACTAAATTTTCAATAATTGAAGAATCTACTATTCCAAAAGGGACATGATTTATGTCCTCAAGGTTATTTTTACAGTTACGTATTCCCAAGTATTTAAGCTTAGGAAATATTTTAGAAAAAACTTGCATAAGTTCTTTAATACCCATGCGAGAGTAAGTAAGACCCTTTTCATCTGTGATAGACCACAATTCAAAATATTCTAATGCGGGTAATTCAAGATTACAAATTTCATCGATTAATTCAAAATCAATTATCTCACATTCAATAATTAATGCTTTTAATTTTTCATGTCGAATAGAGTTTATTTCTAATCCCAATCTATTTTTGTCACAAGTATATGATATAAAATTACTAAAACTTATTTTAATAACTTCTAAATTCGGGTAAGCTAATAAAAGATAACTAATATTAATATTTTCAGTTAAATAGTATTCTCTATCATGAATATTTTCTATACATAAAGCTTTAAGATTTGTGAGGTTTTCACTAGCGTTTAACAATGCATCTACAAGAGATAATCCTTTTGTATACCAAAATCCTATTACCAAAGCTTTAATTTGGTGAGCTAAAGGATTTTGTTGCAATATTTGTAATTTTTCTGTGCTAATAATGACGGGTTTACTCAAAAAATTACAATCATTAACTCTTATAGCATAAGCAGTATTAGCTGTCTCAGTAATACCAATTTCGGGGTCAAATTCTATCACTTTTCGATTAGCAAATGTAGTTGCATGATTAGTTGGAAATTTATAGATTTTTTCAAAACTAGTCCAGAATTTATAATCTTTTAAAGCTTGTTTAACTTGAGTTTCTTCTTTATCTTGTAATAATTTATAAGTATATTGCCTAATTCTTACTGATTCATGCTTCAAAGTCTTGATTAATGTATCCAACCCCATATCCCCATAATTCAAAGCATCATTCAAAGCCGCAATTTGCACATCAACATTAGAACTAGCTAACCGCTTTTTTACACCTTCAATACCTCCTAAAACCGCACCGTGAATTGGTGGTGGTGCATTTCCTCCGAGTACAGCATCGTATTGGTTGGGTTGGTTTTGATTGTTTGTCATGGTTGGTTTTTTTGTTAATGAAAATTGCTCGTTGTGTGTACTGAATCGCCGTCACCCTAGAAGGGTGCGGCTACAGTTACAAAGTCCACCTTCGTGGACTAGCCCGTGCAGACGGGCTTTGTTCCTGTAGCCCCAGGCTTCCAGCCTGCGGGTGATTGATGCGGCAAATGGATAAATGTTTATTAAGTTTATTATTCCCATATCTCTTCGTATCTATTTGACACAATTTTATGTATATCTTGATTATCAGCGACAACTTCGGTATCTAACTGCATCAATTTATCAACCATTTCTTTTGATAAACAGTTATTAGCAACGTTGAGAATATCTAAGTCATTAATAGCTGGACAATTCAGTAAAGCTGTTGCACCTTCATCTGTTAAATATCCCATTGAAAGGTCTAAAATTTTAATTTTATTGATGATTGGAGAATCAACTATAGCTTCTGCAATTTCGTCAGCATATCCACAGTCACGCAAACCTAGATAATATAGCTTTGGAAATATTTTTCCTGATAAAATTGGAGTTAGATGTTCGATAGAATAATTACCGTAAGAATAATTTCCACCTATCCATAACTCTAGATGCTCTAAAGCAGGAAAGTTTAAAGTCAATATTTGAGTAATTTTTTGACTACTTAATCCTTTTGTTTCTAGAATAAGTGTTCTCAAATGATTATGTCTAAACTTTTTAAAATATCGCCAAGGACGACTATAGTTTTCACCACAACGAAGTTGTAAAAATTCTAATTTGGGATAAGCTTTTAATATTAAACTAATATTCCATATTGGAAAAAAGTAAATATCATTATAGTTAGATATTTCATAAGCGCCAATAAAAAGTGCTTTAAAATTGCTAACTATATTTGAAGAAAAAATAAACGATGAAGGATATTCTCCTCTAAAAATTAATGCCTCAATTTTGTTTCCTAAAGGTTCTTTGAGTAAACTGTCGAAGTTGTTTTCATCAATGACATATGCATTATTATCTGTATTGTCGATACCTATTTTAGAATCATAAACTTTTACCTCCCGATTATAAAATTCTTCAAAAGGCAAATACATATATTCATCATTTAATGTTTCATAAACTCTTTGATAGCAAACTCCATAATGCCATAACATTTTTTCAGCTTTCGTCACGTTTTTATCTCGTAATAACCTGTAAGCTGATTTTCTAACTATTCTTGGTTTAGTTTGTAAAGCATCAACTACCAAATCCAACCCCTCATCCCCATAATTCAAAACATCATTCAAAGCCTTAATTTGCACATCAACATCAGAACTCGCCAACCGCTTTTTAACACCTTCAATACCTCCTAAAACCGCACTGTGAATTGGTGGTGGTGCGTTTCCTCCGAGTACAGCATCGTATTGTTTGGGTTGGTTTTGATTGTTTGTCATGATTGGTTTTTTTGTTAATGAAAATTGGTCGTTGTGTGTACTGAATCGCCGTCACCCTAGAAGGGTGCGGCTACAGTTACAAAGTCCACCTTCGTGGACTAATTAGCCCGTGGAGACGGGCTTTGTTCCTGTAGCCCCAGGCTTCTAGCCTGCGGGTGATTCAGATAGAAAATGAGTAAAATTCAACAATTCAAAATTATTCTCCAACGGTGCAATAGCGTTGATCATCTTCATCATCTTCATCAACATAGTCTTGATTATCATTAAGAACTTCAATATCTAATTGATTGAATCGTTGAACAATCTCATCAGTTAAATAGTTATCGGAAATATCAAGAGTATCAAGTTGATGAATAGCTGAACAATTAAGTAAAGCTTCTGCACCTGGATCGATTAAAGTTCCCATCGATAAATCTAGTTCGATTAAATTTTCCGTAATTGGAGAATCTACCAGGGCAAAGGCAATTTCATCTGCATATTCACTATTACGCAATCCCAAATATTTGAGTTTAGGGAATTTACCAGAAATGATTGGCATTAGATCTTGAATAGAAGAAGTACCACCATATTCGTCTTTTCCCGTCCATAATTCAAGATATTCTAGTGCTGGTAATTCAAGTTTACAAAATTGAGTGATTATTTCGCGACTTAATCCACCAGATTCGATAGTTAGGGCTTTTAAATTATCGTGTTTAAGAGGAGGATTGAATACTCCATTTTCACCCCTACAATATTCATCAAAAATACCATCTGAACCACCACGTATCTTTAATACTTCCAGTTGAGGTAAAGCTTGTAAAATAGGGCTGACATTAGGAAGATTAATCGAAGAAATCATACATTCAGTATCTTCAATATCCCCAATGAAAATGGCTTTCACATGAGTGAATTTTTCTAAAGCCTTCAATACAGCATCTTCGATATTCTCTAAATAGCCAAATACTAAAGCTTCAACTTTTTGAGCAAGGCGTTTTTGTTCCTCTTGTTCCAATATTTCCAGCCTTTCTTCAATACTCATCTCACTACTCTCATCAGGAATATCCCTGAAGGCATAAGCAGTATCAACTGTATCGGTAATACCTATTTTTTGGTCAAATTCTATAACTTTCCGATTCGCAAATGTTGTTGCATGTCCCCAAGGAAGCCCATCTAATCTCTCATGTCTATTCCAAAACTTATAATTTTTCAGGGCTAATTTCGCTTGAGTTTCGTTTCTGTCTTCCAATAAATATACAGCAGCTTCTCTTACTTTTCGATGATTATCTTCTAATCCTTGAAGTACTAATTGTAAACCTTCTTCCTCATAATTTAGGGCTTCTTTCAAAGCTGCAACTTGTGCTTTAACATCAGCACTAGCTAACCGCTTTTTAACACCTTCAATACCTCCTAAAACAGCACCCGTAACTGGAGGTGGTGCGTTTCCTCCTAGCACTGCATCGTATTGGTTGGGTTGGTTTTGATTGTTTGTCATGGTTGGTTTAATTATTCGTTGTGTTTTCTAAACCGCCGTCACCCTAGAAGGGTGCGGCTACAGTTACAAAGTCCAACTGCGTGGACTAAATTCATCTAAGCCCACCTTCGTGGGCTTTGTATCGATAGCCCCAGGCTTCTAGCCTGCGGGGGATTTTGCGGGTAATTGCGAAATCTATTTCAATTCATATGCCTGCATCAATTCTCGCACCTTCTCAGAAAACAACCATTCCCCAATCGCATCGGAATATTCCACACCAATTTGAGTCAATCGCAATATTCCTTTATCCTCAACAACTAAATCCAAATCAAATAACTCCGACAACTCCGGAAAATCATCAAGGACATTTGTATTAAATCGCATTTGATAATTACTAAAATTCAATCCTTCATGAGAAAGTAACGACAATAAAATGTACCTTCTACGCTTCTCTTCACTATCTAATTCAAAACCGTAATTAACAAAATCAAAGGAATTTTCCGGTGTTTGAATATACCCTTGCAAAATCTCACGAATTCACTTTCCTCCTACCGCGTATTCGTTGGAATAATGCAATCCATCCGTGTAGGAGCGTGCGCCGCATCCTAAACCTACCATTCCGTCTTGTTGACAGCAGTAGATGGGAGAGGGGGAAGAGGGGGAGGAGGGGGTAGAATTTTTTTGGAACATTCGCATGGATTTTTGGGTGTATCCTTGTGAGAGAAGAAAATCCCTTCCTTGTCGGTAACAATTCAAGCGGATGTCGTTCCATTCTTTATCGGATGTTCCCAAACCCGTTAGGGGACGTACGTACAGGGGATACAGAAAGATTTCTTCTGGTTGAAACCGTAATGCAGAACGTATTGATTGCAACCATGTTTCTACTGTTTGTCCGGGTAATCCGTAGATTAAATCAATGTTGATAATTGGAAAACCTGCCGATCGCATTCTTGTCAGGGCTGCTTCTACTTCGGCGGTGGTTTGACGGCGGTTAACTGCTGCAACCTCTGATTCAAAGAAGCTTTGCACCCCGATACTGGCACGAGTTACACCTCGCGATCGCAATAATTCTAATTTATCTTTCGTAGCGGTTTCCGGTGACATTTCCACGGATATAGGAATCTCCTGTAAATTCGCACCCATTGTTTCTTCTGCAACATTCAATACGGTTTCTAAATGATGAATCGGTAACTGAGTTGGTGTTCCTCCACCAATCGCAAACCTTGCAAATGAACTTTTACCTAAAGCTGTTTTTACATGTTTTGCTTGTTTTTGGAGAGTATTGACGTATTGAGTGACAAAATCTTCGTTGTGGGTGACGGTGGTAAATAAATTGCAGAAACCGCAGCGCATTTCACAAAAGGGAATGTGAATATAGAGGAATAAAGCGTTTTTATCTTCTTTACTCCATGCATCAGCGGTGGGTATTTGGGGAGAAATCCGACGATAAGCGGTTTTGTGGGGGTAGGAATAAACGTACGCTTGGAAAGGAGAGCTTTCGATTTTGGATTTTAGATTTTGGATTTTGGATTGGGGATTGGTGGCAATCATGATTAAGATGTTTGTAAAATATTGCGTTTGTTTTCGTAATCACCCGCAGGCTCAAAGCCTGGGGCTATTGCAACTAAGCCCACGGAGGTGGGCTAATAATTAGGCTACGAAGGTAGCCTTTGCAACTGTAGCCCCACCCTTCTAGGGTGAGGGCATTTGTGAGAAACCAATATGCTCCAACACAAATTCCCCATAAGGAACATTCCACACCACGGGATGACTAATCCGATGTCCGGTGTAACCATGCTCACCATAGGTAGTTCCGTGATCGGAGGTGAGTATGCAAAAGGTAGAAGCACGTTTTTGTAAAGCATCCCAGAGTTTTCCTAGTTGGCGATCGATGTATTCCAAAGCGGCGGCGTGAGATTCTAATGTGTCTGTTTTAGCACCTTGGAGATAGAAATAATTGGGTTGATGAAGAGCGGAAATATTAATAAATAAGAATAAACGTTGACTTTGAGGAGTTTTTTTGAGAATTTTCTGTGCTAATAATATTTGATTTTCTGTCGATTTTGGTTCGGTAACTCCTAATTCTCGATTCCAGTAACTTTCTGCAAACATGGAGGGAATCACGTTACTCAAAGGATTCTGTTTGTTGAAAAAACCGACACCACCAATACAAACAGTATGATAACCCTTTCGCGCTAATCCTTTAACTATATTTTCACCTTCTAAAAGACAAGTTTTTTCGGTAGTAGTAGTACTTCCGGCGAATTTCAAAGCGAACAATCTCGGGTGAATTCCTGGGGTTACAGGTGTGGGAAGAAAACCCGCGAAAAATGCTTGATGGGATGCATAGGTAAAGTTTCCGGGGGAATGTCGTTTTTCCCAACCATTTGGTAATACTTTAGCTAAATTTGGGGTGCGGTTTTGTGCGAGTAATTCTGTTGCGATATCGTAACGGAGAGTGTCGAGGGTGATGAATACGATATCGTGGGTGCCGATGATTTGGTTGATGTTTTGCATTGGTTATTTTGTGAGTTACACGACTGAGTTAATATAGCAATATTGTTATAATCAAGAATTGATGCCTGAAACTCGTATTGTCTTCTATAAAGAAGAGGATGGTGAAGTTCCCGTTCTAGAATGGTTGAAGCAACTTTCAAAAGAAAATAAGAAAGCTTATGCTAATTGTGTTGGTAAAATTAATTTACTTGAATCATTCGGATACGAACTGCGTAGACCTGCTGTGGATTATTTGAGGGATAATATATATGAGTTGAGAGCAAAACATATTCATGTTCAATATCGTATTTTGTATTTCTTCCACGGTCAAAACGTGACGATTCTTGCTCATGCTATTACCAAAGAACAAGCAGTAGTACCGGATATTGATATTGAAAGAGCTATAAAAAGAAAATCTTTGTTTGAAGAAAACCCAGATACTCATACTTATCAAGGAGAAAATGAAGAAAACTAACGACGCTTTGAAAATACTTGAAAATATTCATCGTAATGATTCCGAACTTCAAGAAATGGTAATTACAGCTTCTATTAATGCGGAAGTAGCACAGCTAATATATGAAGCAAGAACTCAAGCGGGATTAACACAAAAGCAACTAGCCGATCTAGTAGGTACAAAGCAACCCGTAATTGCTCGACTTGAAGACGCTGATTATGAAGGACATTCGCTTTCGATGCTGCAAAAAATTGCTTCTGCTCTCAACAAACAAGTTAAAATTTCTCTGACACCAATAGAAGACGAGCAATATGTTTAATTTTATTTGATAATTGCTTTTAATTCACTTTCATAAGTATCTAAACCTCGATGAGTAATCCTCGGCAATAAATCCCCAAAAGCATTTATTTCCAACACCGCATGTTGTTCCCAATCCGGTAAAACTAACAAATCAACTCCGCAATATAAACTATCAGGAAATAACCCCGCAGCTTCTTCACAAGTACGCTTCATTTTCTCCCAATTCTCCTCACCAACTTTATCTAAAAATTCATTTATATCTCCTCTTTCATTACCCAAATGTAAATTAGTCATGGGACTTTTTCCTACTCTTACAACTGTATGCTGTGCTTCACCATTAATAACCACAACCCGTAAATCAAAACCACATCCTTGTAACCGCGCTTTTGGTAGCCATTCCTCTACTTGTACCCCTTCCGCAGTTAAAATATTGATAATATCGGCGACTTCTTCGCGTTTTGTATAATTACGAATTTTCCGGGAATTATATAGTAAAGTCTCCCCATCTTCTCGTACTCTTTCCACCGTCGTGATAGCCGATTCAAAGCCGGAATTAGCGCGGTAAGCGATGACACCAGAAGCGCTAGAACCGTGAGATAATTTGATAAACACCCGTGTTAAACCTTGAGCATGCATTTGTTCGCGTAGATGTTCGTAATTATGGATTTTTCCCAAACTACGCGCTACGGGAACCTTGTTTTTGCTAAATCTTTCATGACACCTTGGTTTATCGAACATTACCGCAATATCCCGAGGATGATTCATAAATCTTAATCCCCCTCTCCTTAAACAAGGAGAGGGGTTAGGGGTGAGGTTATTCTCCCCTCCAATTAACCAAGGAGAGGGGTTAGGGGTGAGGTTTTTCTCTCCTCCAATTAACCAAGAAGACGAATCCGGGTTGAGGTTTAACTGTTTCTCCCACCGTCGTAATAAACTCCGCCATCACAAATACCACTGTCGCGGATAAAGAATCCTTCCCTTATCAAACTCCAACCTCTCAACATCTCGGCAACTAATCCGCTGATAATTATTAATTTCTCCCCCCTCTACCCCCTCTCCCCTCTCTCTCTCTTCCTCCCCAGCTGCAATAATCGCTTTATCAACCTCAAAATTCTTCTCCGGAGAATCAAAGCGGATGATATTGTTAGGTGAGTTGAATTGTTCGAGGTTTTGTTTACCTGTAATTAAATCTGCGTAAGATATGACAGTTGCGGGTGGTAGATTGAGATTTGCGATCGCTTTTTGTAGTAATCCGACACGACGGTTTTCGGGGTTGGCTATGATTGTGAGGTTTTTCATTTTATTACTTTTCTGAATTACTCGTTAATATTCACACTCGCTTGCGGTTGCAAACCGCAAACTAATAGCAGAAGTCCTATTAATAGGACTATAAGATTGTAAAATTAAAATTAATCAGTCCATTTTAATGGACTTTCGCTATTAGCCTTGGGGAAAGCAACCCAAGGTGATTTAGGGTTATAATCCAACATCCAAAAACCTTCACTCACACACAGCACAATAACGATATTCATCATCGTAATCGGGAGCTTGATCTTGTTCTTCTGCTAGCAATTGACAATTAAGTGTTGATAATTTTCTAATCATTTCTTCAGATAAGCGATCTTCGGAAACGTTAAGAATATCAAGCTCATTTATGGCTGGACAATTAAGTAAATATTCTGCACCTTTATCGGTTAAATTTCCTAACGATAAATCCAGTAGGCGAATTGTTTCAATTAAAGGAGATTTAACTACAGCTTCCGCAATTTCATCTGTAAATTTGCTGTTACGCAATCCTAAATAATTCAAATCGGGAAATACTAAGTCTTCAAGAATCGGTTTTCCGTCTACAACCAAACAATCTCCACCATTGTATTGATGACCAAACCATAATTCTAAATGCTCTAATTCTGGTAACTTTATATTGCAAATTTGAGCAACTGTTTCCCTACTTAAACCAGCAGTTTCAACAATTAATGCTCGTAAATTATTGTGTCTTACTGGAGCATTAAATTTTAAACCTTTTCCTCCGCGTATTTGTAATAATTCTAGTTGAGGATAAGCTCTTAAAATAGGACTCATATCACTTTGTCTTATCCAAGATATTTCACATGTACCTGAAACTACATCACCAATAAATATAGCTTTGAGATTAGTTAATATGTTTTTAGCATCAACAAGTGCATTAACTATTTTGGAACTATCACTATGATATACATCCCATGCTCTAATAATCAAAGCTTCTAAATTACTGGCTTGAGAATCTTGCAAAAGATTTTTAATTTCTTCTATTATGGAGAAATTTCTGTAATAAGTGTGTAATGCATAAGCTGTATTTACGGGATCTTCAATACCAATTTCCGTGCTATATTCTACAACTTGACGATTAGCAAAGCAATCTACATATACCCCTCTATGCTCTACATACCCTGCATATCCTCGCAATCGCTCAAATAAATTCCAGGGTTGATATTCTCGTAAAGCTTGTTTTACTTGCTTTTCTTGTCTACGTCTTAACAATTTATAAGCATGACGCTGGATAATCTTGTTGTTTTGTTGCAAAGCTTCAATAACTAAATCTAACCCTTCATTCCCATAATTCAAACTATCAGAAAGCGCTTTAACTCGTACATCTACAATTTCACTTTCCAATCGTCGCTTTACTCCTTCAATTCCTCCCAACACAACCCCCGTAACTGGAGGTGGTGTATTTCCACCTAAAACTGCGTCAAATTGTCTTGGTTGATTTTCTGACATGATGCTCCTGCTTACACAATAATGTTAGATTTCCCCAAATATTTAAACAGTTATATTTTACGTCCAAATAATTTAATTTACTCAGATAATGACCAATAACGCATACCTGTTTCATCTTCATCTTGAGAATGTGTATATACCTGACATTTGAATTTTGAAAATTTATCAACAATGTTTGAAGATAAAATATTCATGGATATATCAAGAGTATGAAGTTGATTTACAGCAGAACAATTTAATAGATATTCGGCTCCTTTGTTTGTCATGTCTCCCATTGAAAAGTTTAAAATTCTTAAACGTTCTATTAAAGTAGAGCTAACTATTGCTTTAGCGAAATCATCTGAATTTTGACAAGTGCGTATACCTAAATATTTAAGCTTGGTAAATTTTTCAGCGATATTTTTTATCAGCTTATTTGCATCAAGTTTTGCATCACCAAACCATAATTCCAAATATTCTAAATTTGGTAAATCAAGTTTAATCAGTTGTTCCATTGTCAATTGCTGCAAGGAACCTGTTTCAATTACTAACGTTTTTAGATTTTCGTGTTTTACCTTAGTAAATGATAAGCAACCACCATATGAACGGTAATATTCACCATCAGCACTAGTGCGTATATGAAATACCTCTAAATTTGGATAATTCTCCAAAATTAAACTCATATTTCCCGAAAGTTTATATTTCGATGTTCTTCTGTAGGGTTCGTATTGAGCATCAGCCCATAATAAAGCTTTTAAATCGCTAAAATGATTTTTATATTCAACAAATAAATCTAAAAAACAGTCGCTATGATAGTAACAATGTAGCCCTTGAATCTGAGATTTTCTAGAAGCATCAATAAATACCTGGAATTTTTTATTTGTTGCTTCTTCCTCAAGACTTTGATACTTCATTTTTAAAATATCTTTTGTTTCAGAAGATGATGAAGATTTTAAAAAATTATAATATTCAGTATTTATTTTATCTCTACTGATTTCCAAATCGAGAGCGAAAGCTGTAATATTTGGATTTGTAATTCCAACTTCAGGATTAAATTCTTCAACTTCCCAATCATCCAACTTAGTAAAATACAAATAAGGATCGAATTCCAACAGCGCTTGTTTTCCTTTTTCATCTCCTCTTCTCTTCAACAACCTTGCTGCAGAATTTTTTTCTTGTAATGAAAATTCTCTCAAAGCTTGAATAACTAAATTTAATCCTGCTTCTTGATAATTAAGAGCATCCGACAAAGCTTGAAGTCGTACATTAAAACTTTCATTTTGTAACCGTCGCTTAACCCCTTCAATTCCTCCCAAGACAGCACCCGTAACTGGAGGTGATGTATTTCCACCTAAAACTGCGTCGAATTCTCTTGGTTGATTTTCTGACATGATGCTCCTAGTTACACAATAATATTACGATTCCCAGAAATTGATGCTTAATTTATATTTTTCTATCGTTTACCAAGAAGCTGCTTATATGTATTCCATATTTGGCTATTGCTCAAAAGGATATTAATATACCCATATTCTTGTTCATTTAAATATTGATATTTATAATTGATTAAATAAGAAAGCACAGTTTCAACCTCTTTTAATCTATTCTCATTTATTAAAGCCATTAGCTGCTCGACTATGAGATCAGCTTTCTTCTCTAGATTTGTAATTCCAATTTCAGGATTTATTTCTTCAAAATCCCAATATTCTAACTTAATAAAATACAAATAAGGATCAAATTCTAACAGTACTTTTTTTCCTTTTTTACCTCCGAATTTTTTCAATATTTTTGCAGCAAAACTTTTTATTTTTAATGAAGAATCTTCCAAAGCTGCAATAACTAAATCTAAACCCACATTCCCATAATTCAACGCATTCCATAAAGCTGCAATTCTCACTTCTTCATCATCACTCTCCAATCGCCGCTTAACCCCTTCAATCCCTCCCAAGACAGCACCCGTAACTGGAGGTGATGTATTTCCACCTAAAACTACATCAAATTCTCTTGGTTGATTTTGATTGTTATTCATTTTTTGATTATTTGATATTTGCTAAAAAATCTTTTGAAAAATATTGTATTTATTAATTAAATTTTCATCACCTAATATTTTTCTCCAAATACCCCTCTCTCTTAACAAGGAGAGGGGAAGGGGTGAGGTTTTTCACTCACTCACAGAACAATATCGATATTCTTCATCATCTTCATATTCAATCTCTTCCTGATGATTCCCTAATAATTGACAATCAAGTGCTGACAATTTACCAACCATTTCTTCCGATAAATAATTATCAGAAAGATTGACTATATCTAATTCATTTACCGCTGCACAATTCAGTAACAATTCTCCACCTTTATCGCTTAATGTCCCCAAAGATAAATCAAGTACGCTAATCGTCTCAATTAAAGGTGATTTAACTACCGCTTCGGCTATATCATCGCTAAATTCACTGTTACACAATCCTAAATAATTCAAGTTCGGAAAGATTAAATCATCAACAATCGGTTTGATATTGTCAACCGAACAATTACCACCATAAGAATCGCTACCAAACAACAATTCTAAATGTTGTAATCCTGGTAGATTCATGTTGCAAATTTGAGCAACTGTATCTCTCCCTAATCCCCCAGTTTCTATAACTAATGCTTGTAACTTATTGTGTCGCACTGGCGCATTGAATTGTAATCCATCTCCGCCGCGTATTTGCAATATTTCTAATTGGGGATAAGCTCTTAAAATCGGACTTATATCACTCTGCATTATCCAAGATATTTCGGATTCTTCCATATGCATATCACCAATAAATATAGCTTTGAGATTGGTTAATTTATCTTTCGCATTAGCTAGCGCATTCACAATCTCCGAGCTATCATCTGCGGAAGCTTCACCCCAATTACCTATAACCAAAGCTTCTAATTTATCAGCTTGAGAATCTTGCAAAAGACTTGTAAGCTGTTCTATTATCGGAGGGCGATCGCTACGGTAACTAGATAATAATTTATAAGCTATATCCTTAGGCTCTGTAATACCAACTTGTAAATCAAATTCTACTATCTGACGATTCGCAAATTTTCCTAAATGCAATCCTTGATAGCTATAATTTCTTTGGCAACGCTCAAATAAATACCACGGTTGATACTCTTCTAATGCTTGCTTTACCTGGGCTTCTTCTCGTTTCCGCAATAATTTGTAAGCACTATGCTGTACAATCTTCTTTTCTTGCTGCAAGGCTTGAATTACCAACTCCAAACCCCCATCACCATACTTTAAAGCATCGCTGAGGGCTGCAACTTTTACCTCTACTACCGGATTTGATAATCTACGCTTTACTCCCTCAATTCCCCCCAATACAACACCCGTCACTGGAGGTGGATTTTTTCCGCCTAAGACAGCATCATATTTTCCTGGTTGATTTTGATTCTCTGCCATGATATCTCGATCTAAACTACTGGTATTAGATTTCCCATAAATAGCAATGGGTTATACATCTATCGGCAGTTATGTTCACCCATCGCCATTCAAAATTTACTCCTAGAAAATATAATAGTACATTAGTTCTATAAAGAAAACCCCTGTCAATGGCTAGTACCGCTTGGCGGAAGTAATAAGTAATAAGTAAGAAGTAATAAGTATTATGGAGTAAGAGTTTCAACCTTTTTGAATGGTTGCGCCCTTTCCGCCGTGGTGTACTAGTACTATATCAACCGAAAATTAGAGAGTGAGGGGGGAGAGGG
>JBHJJJ010000103.1:0-9306 GCA_050042755.1 Rivularia sp. (in: cyanobacteria) | reverse complement strand
TTTTTTTATTTGCAGGCTGCATTTCTGCATTTAATTGGATTACACCTACATTAAAAACAATACCATAAATTCTGCCCGCGATTCATCTCAACACCGATTTAAAGAATTCGGTGTGAGCCTTCTCGCGGTTGAAGGTAAATAAATTGGTGCGTGACGGTAAATTCCTTCTTATCTCGTTACATTTGATAAATTATCGTAACCGTCACACACCCTACCAATAACTTATTACTTATTACTCTAATGCCCAATGCCCCATTCCCCATTCCCAATGCCCATAAAATTTGTATCAACCAACTATTTGAGAAACTACCCCAAAGCTGATACCGTCTGAACATTAATAAATCATGTTTTGGGACTTTCAGCTTGAAAACTCGGTCAAACTACTGGCAACTTTCACCTTATATCCGTCCCCAATGGCAAACTATAGCTAAAGGTTTTGTGGGAATTATCGGATATGTAGTAGCGACGTTAGTACTAATTAAGCTTGTAGACGATTTAGCAACTCCTTTTGGAGAAGGAAATGTTTTAGAGATAGCAAAACTTGCGGTTATATTAGCGGCAGTTTTCCTTGTCAGGGGATTTTTTCAGTCAATACAAGATATTTATATGGCGAAGGCTGCTTTAAGGGTAGCTTTTAATCTCCGCAAGCAGGTTTATGCTCATTTACAAAAGTTGAATCTCAGCTATTTTGAAACTGCCAAAGCTGGGGATTTATCTTACCGACTTACAGAAGATGTGGATCGAGTTGGGGAAGTTGTCCATAAAATGTTTCACGATTTTATCCCTTCTTCGCTACAGTTAGTTGCTATTCCTATATACATGATTTATCTTAGTTGGCAACTAACTTTAGCTACATTGGTTATTGCTCCCTTAATGGGTGTTTTGATTGCTTGGTTTGGCGATCGCTTGCAAAAGTATTCTCGTCGCAGTCAAAATCAAGTATCGGATTTATCGGCAATTTTAACTGAGGTGTTTGGGGGAATTCGGATTATTCAGGCGTTTGCGGCGGAGTCTTACGAGATTGCCCGGTTTAGTAAGGAAGCGGAAGGTACATTAAAAGCTAAGTACAATACAGAAAGATTAAAAGCGATTCAAATTCCGATTATTGGATTTTTACAAGCATTAAGTTTCATATTATTACTCTTTTTTGCTGCTTGGCAGATTTCTATAGAAAATATTACGGTGGGAACTTTTTTTAGTTATCTTTCGGCAGCGGCTTTATTAATCGATCCTGTAGGGCATACTACGAATAATTATAATTTATTTAAGGAAGGGGAAGCTTCTGTAGACAGAGTATTTGAATTATTAGCAATTAAACCGGCAGTAGTAGAAAAACCAGATGCGATTCCTCTCCCGCCAGTTACAGGTAAAGTTGAATATCGTAACGTTACTTTTGCTTATCAAGCAGATAAACCAGTCATTCAAGATATCGATTTATTAGCAATGCCGGGAGAAGCGCTCGCTCTTGTAGGTGCTTCCGGTGCTGGTAAAACTACATTTGTGAATCTTATACAGCGTTTTTACGATACTTTAAAAGGTCAAATATATATAGATGGAGTTGATACTAAAGATGTTACGCTTCATAGTTTGCGGCGACAAATAGGAATAGTACCCCAAGAAACTATGATGTTTTCCGGTACCATCGCCGAAAATATCGCTTTTGGGCAAACTGAATTTGACATGGAAGCTGTAGAAGAAGCGGCTAAAATCGCCAACGCTCATGATTTTATCAGTCAATTACCTGGTGGTTATTATACTGTAGTTGGCGAACGCGGTGCGAGTTTATCCGGAGGACAAAGACAAAGAATTGCGATCGCGCGTGCTGTATTATTAAATCCGAGAATTTTGATATTAGATGAAGCGACATCTGCTTTAGATTCGGAATCGGAAGCGTTAGTACAGGAAGCTTTGGAAAGATTGATGGTAAATCGTACCGTGTTTATTATTGCTCATCGTTTGAGTACCGTGAGGAAATGCGATCGCATTTTAGTGATGGAGCGGGGGCAGGTGGTAGAGTCGGGAACTCATGATGAATTGTTAGCTTTTGAGCGTCGGTATGCTAGGTTTTATGCGCGGCAGTTTAGTTAGTTGGAGGTAAAGTTAATTTGACAATAAATTTATGTAATTTTTTCTAAAAAATCAGTATCTAAATACCAGTTTTCATTAATAAATTCTAGATTTTCGTCATATATTAAACTTAATTCACCAATCTTGATGTAATTATCATTAATTCGATTTTGAAGAATAAATTTCAGTTGTATAAATCTTTGCTTGCGGTTTACTCCAATAGAATTACTAATTAATTCTGTTTCTAAGTCATTTGGGAGAATAATTTCTTCATAATAATTATCTCTTTCATCCCAATAGCCACATACTTTGTAATTACATAATTCTAAATGTTCTTTAATTAGTGCGCTGGCATCTATATTTTTTAAGATTTCCGTCAAATCATGCCAAACTGGGTGATTTTTTAATTCTACAAAAGTCATATATTTAAATTAATGTTCTGTTACCAAACCAGGAAAGTGTAATACTTCATCTATAAATTGTGCATGAAAACGTTTATCTCCGCCTTTTCCCAAAACTTTTGATTGAAACTCCATGATATAATCTCTTTTTTCCTTCGGTTTTACCAAGGAAATATCGTGTTTTCTTATATAGTTTGACCGAAATATTTTAGATTTTAGATTTTGGATTTTGGATTAAATATTGATTGGTTGAGGGGCCCCTAGTTTTAACTATGGAAAAATCTAAAATCGTCAATCCAAAATCCAAGGGGCCCCTAAATTTATTTATGGGGACAATCCAAATATGTCCTATCGGACACGCTGAGCGAACGCAAATCCAAAATCCAAAATTGATTGACCTCAATAGCCTTAAATATTGATGTACCCCTGACAACGGAGAACCAACAAAAACCTTTCCAGCACTTCCACACCCAAAGCAAATTCTCGCATTGCTAAGGAACAATTCTTTTGGGTTTTATCTTTTAGTCATAGCTATTACCGCATTAACTGTAAGCTCTGGTAAATCTCCCAAAGTCGGTAAAATATCTTCTGCCGATAAAACTGAGGGTAAATCATCTCCCAGCCATACCCAAATTTGTTGGCGATTTATATCTATCAACCAAGCTAATTGAGTTCCATTACTCAAACAGTGAAGAATTTTGTTTTGTAAATCTATAGTACTTTGATTAGGAGAACGAATTTCAATTAACCAATCCGGCGCTCCTTCAAAAGCTCCATCTTCATCGGAAATTCTTTCGCAAGCAATTACAGAAATATCTGGTACTGGAGAGTAAGGAGGTACGATACAGCGCAATTCTTGTATCGCTTCAAACTGCTCGGTATTTTTATTTATATAATTTACTAAATTGCGTTGCAACCGCGAATGAAAAAGAGTTGGCATTGGTTTTTGCACCGCTTCCCCATTGATTAATTCCCATGCAGGAGAAGCATCAATATTAGGTTGAGAAAGAAATTCTGTTAAAGGTATTTTTAAAACGGACTTGATCATGAGCCGTTAATAATCGCTTTCTCGAATTTTACCATTTTTGAATTTGTATCTACCTACCAAAACCCTAAAAATAATATGTTAGTTAATAGGGTAGTTTAATTCACCATACTTATATTGTACAAAAGGTCAAGATGGTACACACACCTACTACCCCAGGAACAGAAACCCTATTGCTTGAGTTACCTAAAACCCTTGGATTATACGTTACTCAAGAACAGTTCATAGCCCTAAGTGCAGCAAACCGAGACTTGAAACTTGAAAGATATGCACAAGGAGAGTTAATTGTGAATCCACCAACTGGCTGGGAAACTGGAAGATTTAATTCTAGTATTTCCGGAGAATTATATTTATGGTGGCGCAATTTTGGTGAATCTGGGTTAGTTTTTGACTCTTCTACTGGTTTTATTTTACCTAATGGTGCGACTCGCTCCCCTGATGCTTCTTGGGTAAGTCAAGAAAGATGGGATGCACTTACTCCAGAGCAAAAAGGAACTTTTGCTAATATCTGTCCCGATTTTGTGGTTGAATTACGTTCTGGTTCCGATAGAATTGAGCCTTTACAAGCTAAGATGAAAGAATATATCGACAATGGCGCGAAATTGGGCTGGTTGCTCGATCCACAAAATCGGCGAGTAGAAATTTATCAACTAAGTAAGACAGTAAAAGTATCAGAAAATCCTGCTGAGTTATTAGGTGAAGAGATTTTACCAGGTTTTGTGCTGAATTTGCCTAGGGTGTGGAATTGAAAATTTTTAAATTTTTAAAGTATTTTCAAAGCTTTTGTTTTATGGCAAGACAATATAGGCTATCAAGCGTAGAGATTAACCGATGTCAAAAATTCTATGCAGCAGTCTAACAGTAATTCTGGAGATATTCTACGGCAACTAGTCACCTTCGCTGCCGTTATTATTGCTTTTATTGTTAATGTCTTATCAAATATTTTTCCGCTTAACGGACTTACTATTGGCAGCATATCCAATACTTTATTCAAAAACGTTTTAATAATTCCCGCCAATTACGCCTTTGCTATTTGGGGATTAATCTACCTCGGATTATTTGCTTTTGCAATTTATCAAGTCTTACCTTCCCAACGAGAGAATCCCAACTTACGCAAAACTGGGTACCTATTAACAATTGCATCAGTAGCTCAAAGTATTTGGGTGTACTTATTTTTATCTCGGTTTTTCATCGCTTCCGTTTTTGCAATGCTGTTAATTTTAGTACCACTAATAGTCATGTATTTGCACTTGGGAATTGGAACTACAACTGTATCGCGCGGTGAAAAATGGTTTATTCGCTATCCCATCAGCATTTATCTCGGTTGGATAAGCGTTGCGACTATCGTAAACATCGCAAGTGCTTTAGATATCAATAATTGGAATGGTTTCGGTATTTCCGCAGAAGTATGGACCGCAGTCATGGTGATTATTGCCACATTTATAGCTGCGATCGCACTTCTTCAACGCCAAGACATTGCTTACAGTGGAGTTACGCTATGGGCATTAATTGCAATCGCCATTAAACATTGGGAAAATTCAACCTTGAAAATAGTCGCGCTATCATCCACTTTCCTACTGATCGCAATCGGATTATTTTCAATTTTCATCCAATCCAAGAAGAATTAAAATTTTTTGTATAGAAGGTCTGCACACTAAATATTAATTTTCAAAAATATAATTATTCCTAACTCCGCGAGTTCCCCCATCATGCTTTGAAATATCAGCACGTACGGGCAAGGCAGGGAGTTCCCAAAGCAGGCTTAAATATTGCCATTACTGGGGGACTGTTAAATATTCCAAGTTTTTGTTGCAATTGTAGTAATACCAAATTCCCCATTTCTAAAGCGTTTCTAAATAACTTAATAAATCGGCCATTTCTTCAGTACTAGGCTGAAATTTGGGCATTGGCGGGGTATCTCCGCCGATCACTTGGTGAATTAGTCCATAACGAGATTTACGTTTAGATACTCCTTCTAAAGAAGGGCCAACACTTCCCGTTGCTTCCAAGCCATGACAGCCAGCGCAATTAATTTGAAAAATGGCGTGTCCTTGCTCAGCGTTTCCTGCCTTAGACAGTACAGTTTTAATATAGGGGTCGGAAGTTCTCACCATATTTACAGCAAAAATGCCTAATAGGATTGCTAGCAGAACCGCTAACATGAAGAATGGGATTCGCCCCATCAGAGTGTCCGGTTTGGTAATCTGGTTATCCAAAAGGTTTGCTGTCAATGTCGGTGTCTACAAAAATATTTCATTTCATACACATAGCTTAAAAGTTCTTGACTGTGTCTGCAAGCACCGAACGTTATTTTTAGCCTGCTAAATGTGGCTCAAATTCACTCTAGGAGCGCTGTTTACTCCATCTAGATGGTAAGATCAAAGACAGTAAATAAATATGAAAGCGATTGCAATAAGGAGAATCTAATGGTTGAACCCTTACTTGATGGTATTGTTATAGGTTTAGTTTTCGTTACCTTATCCGGTTTGTTTTATAAAGCTTACGAGCAATACAAACGCGGCGACCAACTCGGAGTTAAATAGTTACCGTTAGCCAGTTAACAGTTATCAGTGAATGGCGTTGTATCGATGAATACTGATAACTGATAACTGGTCACTTATTGCGGTAAAAGCTAACTGCTGTGTTTCCATAAACTTTTTCACGGCAGATTTCCCAATCCGGAATTTCTGGCGATGTCCATAATTTTGGATTATGTTCCACTGCGATTTCTCCATTAATATCTAGAAGCTGATAGCGAGCAATGGCTTCTAAGACAGGCTTGTATAATTCACTTGCATAAGGTGGATCAAAATAAATTCTATCAAACTGCTGTTCGCTAAGTTTAGGCAGCTGCTGTAATATATCTCCTGGCAAAAGTTTCCATTCTTGTTCGGAATTTCCCACTTGGTGCCAATTTTGTTTTATTGTATCGCAAGCAATTTTAGATTTTTCAATACCTACTACAAGACTAGCTCCTCGACACAAAGCTTCTGCACCCATGGAACCCGTTCCGGTGCATAAATCTAACCAGCGACAATCCGTAATTCTTCCCTGCCAAATATTAAATATTGCTTCTCTTACACGTGCGCTTGTCGGTCTGGTTTGCTTTCCTGGTAATGTTTTTAACTTACGATTTCCGTATATTCTCAGCAAAATGATTTTCGTGTTTTTCTCGCTTAGGCGACATAAGTATCCTTACCTGCCACTATTCTATGGCAGAAAACACGAATTGGATTGTTACATTAAATTATAATTGGTTGGATTGTGAATTAAATTAAGATGCCTGCAATTTATTAAACTGCTATTTTTTCACGTACTTGAGAAACAAAATTAGAAAGGATTTGTAGTCCGACATTAGAGGATTTCTCGGGATGAAATTGAACTGCGGTTACGTTTTGGTAGGCGATAGCAGCAGTTACAGTTTGACTACCGTGAGTAACAGTTGCTGCATTCACTTTTTTTTCTATCGGATCGACATAGAAAGAATGAACAAAGTATACCCAAGGTTGAGGCGGTAAATGCTCCCATAAAAGACTTCTTGGCTGAGTTATTTCCAATTGATTCCAACCCATATGAGGAATCTTTA
Source organism: Rivularia sp. (in: cyanobacteria) (assembly GCA_050042755.1). Lineage (GTDB taxonomy): Bacteria > Cyanobacteriota > Cyanobacteriia > Cyanobacteriales > Nostocaceae > Rivularia. The sequence goes on along the minus strand of JBHJJJ010000103.1, from coordinate 2,207 downwards.
TATTTGACTCCCCGCGAAAACGCTTCACTTTTCCTTTAATAATTCCTAATCCATCTTCAATTCCTTCGGAAGATGATTCAAAAAGAATGTGCATTCCCAGACAGATTCCCAAGAAAGGTTTACCATCTGCGACGATCTTTTTGATTGGTTCAACCAAACCTCGCGATCGCAAATTCTGCATTGCTGGATCAAATGCACCAACTCCAGGTAATACAATTGCCGAGCTTCTTTCTAAATCTTGTGGAGAACTTGTTACTTTAGGAGTTGCACCAGTTTTTTCTAAAGCTTTACAAACCGAGTGCAAATTTCCCTTGTCATAATCAATTACTGCAATTACCGTCATTAACTTACTCCTGATAAATTTATAAAGGTCAGGTATTCCTATTTTAAATAATAAATTTTATGACGCAAAGATTGCTATTAACTTAGAAACAAATTTTGCCTTCTCCATTACAAATAGAATTGCGATCGTGACCTAGGTTTGTCAGAAAATATGGTGAAACCTTGAAAAAACTAGCTTTCTTTGTGGATACGTAATGAATTTTTCAAGTAAGGCTCCGCCATTTTTTGCGCAGTTTTTTCGTGATTTGCTGCTTAAAATTGCTTTACATTGCTATATATATGGTGGATTTTATTTTCAAAGCTCATCTTACCTGTAAATTTACAACTTGTTAGTTTGAATTGAGAGAAAAAAACGCCGAACTTTAACTCTATGCTATTCTAAGCGGCTCAATCGTGCAAAGTCACGCACCATACGGAGCAGAAAATTTAGTGGTAAGAATAACAGAACTTATGTCTTCTGCTTTAATTTTTTGCAGGACTTGAGTGGATATAAACCTAGTCGAATATAATACTGCCACCTAATTTTTAAAACATCTTCCAACAAAAGTTATAGTACAAGTATATTCCTTACAAGTAAATAATATAGATTTACAGAAAGTGTGTTACATACAACTATTGATTTGAAGTGATAAATAGCTGATATGGTAAAGCTGTTGACATCAAACACCATAGGGGTAATGTTTTGTAGAATCATAGAACTATTGAATTGTAGATAATTGATTACAACAAGAAAATAGACCTATTGTATATTTGCCCGAGTTGTTATTTTAACTTAAAAAAATAATCTAAATCTCTTGTCTACTTCCGATTAATTATTTGTCATGCAGGCACTTTCATCGATATAGGTGCGTCTGAAATGGAATAAAAAACTAAGGATATATGTTCTCATTCTTACTTTCTTTTCCCATAGCTCAAACAAATCCTCTTCCAACTCCACCTCTAGAAATATTGCAACCGCAAGAAGTACGTCCTTTACCGGGTAAACTTGATAATGTCCCAGTTTTTAATAGCAACAGTCCAGAATTAGTTCTCAAGGAAGGAATTCTGCTTTCAACTTTTCCTACACTAGGCAAAAAAGTTGCACCAGCACACCTTAATTTTCCTTTTAAAGGACGATTTGATATATTTACACATCACGTTGCCAAAGCATCCAAACCAGATGATTTAAGGACGTTATATCTGGGGTTAATTCTGCATAACCCTAACGAAAAACCTGTAAGAGTAAATGTGTTACATGCAGCGAGTTATTTAAGTCAACCGGATGCACCATTTATTGATTTACCATCTCAAAAAACTAATTATTTTGGCAGAGTTTTCGCAGGCCCAGGAAGTCGTGTCACGAGCGATATTCTTAGGAAACGTCGTCAATCAACCTTACCTGCTAAGTTGATAATTCCAGCAGGGGAGAGTCGAATGTTGTTGAATACACCAATTCCCGTGAAAGAACTGGAACCGCCAATCAATGGACGTTCTACCTTAATGCGATTGTGGAGTAGTGATAAAGTATATGCTGCGTCTCTAGCAATGTTTGCACCAACTGACCCAGAGGGAAGTGAACGTGCGCCAACATTACAAGAATGGCAAAATTTACTTAATAATGGTGATTTAGCAGGACCGAGAGATAAAGCACCAACACCACCAGAAGATATTAATAAACCAATAATTTACGGTAGAGTCTCTGGGGTTGGAAAAGGTTCTCAATGGAATTCTTTAGTCGTAGACAATCCGAAAAAAACTTATTTAACTATTCCTCAATCGGGTAAAGCTTTCTCTTACGGTATCGCTACTTTGCATCGTGGAACTTTGGGAACTAAGCAAATTCAAAGCGCACCCATGCTGGTACGCTATCCCGATACTGCGTATTA
>JBHJJJ010000102.1:0-4768 GCA_050042755.1 Rivularia sp. (in: cyanobacteria) | reverse complement strand
TATTGACATTATCCGGTAGCGGTGCGGCAAGTAACTTTTCTGCATTGACAATACCCGCACCAAATCTCTTCGGCTTCCAATTGGGGGGAACATCGCAAGTTTCGCGCAACAGTTGATTGAAAATAAACGGAATCTTTTCCGCACCGTAACGCTCGATCAGTTTATCCCTTCCGTGATGCGATAGCCATAAGGCTGCTAAACCTGCAACAAATGGCGCGGAAAATGAAGTACCTTGACCTTGCTCTATTCTATATTCAAGCTTGCCGTTTTCCTTGGCAGTTTTTGCATACCAAATTCCATCACCAGGGGCACAAACATCAACTTTCTTACCCCGCGAAGCACCGCGCCAGACACCACCTTCGGCTGTACTGCCGCAAACTGCAATTACTTCATCATAAGCGGCGGGAAATATGACATAAGGAATCCAAGTTCCCGATGCGGCGACAATAATTACACCCCGTTTTTGTGCGTAAACGATCGCACTCCGCAACCGCTTATTATAAAAAGCTGTTCCCAAGGAAATGGAAATGATGTGAAAACCTTTATCTGCTGCATATTCAATCGATTTCGCAAGATTGCGGTTGCTCAAAAGTACGACTGAATAAGACACTCGCAGGGGAACTAACTTTGCACCGGGAGCAATACCCGTGATATGTTTATCATTGGAATAATCAGCTTCCGCTCCTGGGGAACTAATAATTACGCTGGCAGTTGATGTACCGTGGCCGGGATTGTTAATAATTTCGGTTCTGGATCTTTCAAGGGGATCTGTTTCATCTTCGTCTTCAGAAACAAAATCATAACCTTCTGATAAAAGCAGGTTATCAATAATTTCTGGATGTTCCGTGTAACCTGTATCGGGATGAGCAATTATTATTCCATGTCCTGGTAATTTATTCGGATCGGGAAAATATCGCTTCCATACTTCAAAAATTTTCAAGGAGCGCAAAACCCAACTTATATCCTCAGCTAGAGGTGAAGCTTCGTTAAATCCTCTTACTTCCTTGCCGCCAGAAGAAAACAAATCCAACAAACTGTTTAAAAGCTCAAAAATCAGATCGAGAAGAGAATTACTAGAAGAGCGCCTTGGCGTTTGCCCTTGGGCTATTTCCGAATCTCTCCGACTTTCTAGAGCGGGAACTGCGAATAACGGCTCTACATCGACGGTACCAGGTTGCGATCGCAATTCATAAGTCTTATCCCAAGCTTGTTTTACCGACAGCGTCTCATCATTATTAAGTGTTATTTCAAATTCGGTAAAATTGTCACCAATTGGTGTAATGTTCCAGCGATCGCCGAGTACATTGGTTACAATTTCTCGACACCTATCCTCTAAGTCAGGCATCACCATTTCCATAAAAAAGCCTTCAAACTTGGGAGTTAAAATATTGGGGTTGGTTTGTTGGTTAGAAAACATAAATAGGTTGGTGTTGAAAATAGTAACGCCGGAGAGCGTGAATAGTAAATAGTGAGTTGTGAATAGTGAGTTGTGAGTTGTAACAAAGCAGTTTATATTTTGTAATATAGCTGACGGTTTATTTGTGCCGACTTACTTAGTATTTCTGAATATTATTAATAGGATATTAATCTGAAAATATCGTAAATCCCGATGTCAAGTCCGGCTTATTACTCCTCACTCCTAACTCCTCACTCCTAACTCATTACTCATTACTCATTACTCCTAACTCATTACTCATTACTCCTTACTGACGTATACTTGCTTGTTAACGTGCCAAGAAGTTGGCAATTCTTATCAGTGGAATATTAAAAATAATCTGCGCGTACTCTAGAAAATCTCCGAAATGTTAGACATAATTGCAGCAATTGCAGCAAAAGTTCGTTAAATTTTTGTAAACAGAAAGGATAGGGTTAATAACGATGAATGAAACTATTTTAGACCCCAATTTATTCTACGATAGTTGGGTGCTCACAGAAACCCAGTTTGACCCCGAGCAACTCAATTACAAAGAAACTGTGTTTACTATCGGTAATGGATATCTGGGAACGCGAGGGAGTTTTGAGGAAGGTTATCCCGGTGCAGTAGCTGCCACATTAATAAATGGTTTATATGATGATGTTCCTATTTATTATACAGAACTAGTTAATTGTCCTGATTGGCTGCCGTTGTATATTGCGATCGATGACGAAGAATTTCGTTTAGATAAAGGAGAAATTTTCAGTTACCAGCGTCAGTTAGACTTAAAGCGGGGTATTGTTAGTCGTAAAATTAGTTGGCGCAGCCCCAATGGTAAAACAATCGATCTTTACTTTGAACGCTTCGCTAGCCTTGCCGACGAACATGTTTTAGCACTACATATTCGACTCAAGGCAATTGATTTTGATGGGACAATTGGGATTAGAGCAAGTATTGATGGGAATCCTGAAGATAATGATGGATTCAATCCTTGGCTAATTCTCGATCAAGGTTATACCAAAGCTAGTACTTGGTTACAAGTTCGTACTAGAAGCTCTCGCTCTCAATTGGGGATGGCGTTTAAGTTAGCAATATCGGGGACTAAAGCCGAATATCGAGATATAAGCGTGCCGGGTTTTCCCACTGTGGAAGCAAAATTCGAGGTTAAAAGAGGAGAAACCATCGATGTCGAAAAACTAGTTACAGTTTTTACTTCACGAGAGGTAAAAGAACCGCACGTTGAGGCTCGCAATAAGTTAAAAAAACTACCAAATTATGAAAAATTACTGAACCTACAGGAACAAGCTTGGGAGGCAGTATGGGATTACAGCGACATCGCTATTGAAGCAAGCGATCGAGCTCAATTTGGCTTACGCTACAATCTATTTCAATTATTGATCGCCGCTTCTCGCCACGACGATCGAGTTAGTGTTCCCGCCAAAACTCTATCTGGCTTCGGATATCGCGGTCATATATTTTGGGATACAGAATTTTTTATACTACCTTTTTTCCTGTTTACTCAACCAGATATTGCTCGTAATTTACTTACCTATCGTTACCATACTTTAGAAGGAGCACGACGCAAAGCAAAATACTATGGTTTTCGAGGTGCAATGTATGCTTGGGAAAGTGCGACTACTGGCGATGAAGTAACTCCGAGATGGGCAGCGCCAGAGAATTTTTATGAAGAAGATATCCGTATTTGGGTTCGCGACCGCGAAATTCACATTAGTGCTGATATTAGTATTGCCGCTTGGTTTTACTGGCGAGTTACTGGTGATGACGAATGGATGCGCGATTTTGGTGCAGAGATTATTCTTGATACTGCTTTATTTTGGAGTAGCCGTGTCGAGCTAAATATTAAGCGGGAACACTATGAAATTCGTGACGTAATTGGGCCAGATGAATATCACGAAAATGTGGATAATAATGCTTTCACCAACCGCATGGCGCAATGGCATTTACAAAAAGCCCTTGAGATTTATGATTGGCTGAGTAATAATTTTCCCCAAAAAGCCATCGAATTAGAAGAAAAGCTGCAAGTAACTCCGAAGCGTCGCTGGCGTTGGGCAGATATTGTGGAAAATATGTTTATTCCCTACGATCCTCAGACAGGAATTATAGAGCAGTTTGAGGGCTTTTTTCAATTACAAGATGCGAACCTTGACGATTACGAACCGCGAACTTGTTCGATGCCAGCTTTGTTGGGCCTCAAGGAAGTTAACAACCGGCAAATCCTCAAGCAACCCGATGTATTAATGTTACTATATTTAATGGAGAGAACTGCGGAAACTGATTATGGTAAAGAAGTTCTCCAGAAAAACTGGGATTATTACGCACCCCGTACTGACATCACTTATGGTTCTTCTTTAGGGCCAGCTATTCAGGGACTTGTGGCAGCTTCTTTAGGTAAAACGGGAGAAGCTTACGAACTTTTTAGATTAGCAGCATTCGTCGATTTAGAAAATACACGCGGTAATGCAGCAGATGGAATTCACGCTGCATCTTGTGGTAATGTTTGGCAAGCCGTAGTTTTTGGATATGCTGGCATCCAATTTACGGAAAATGGTCCGGTAGCTAAACCTAATTTACCTCCCACATGGAAACGCATCCAGTTCAAGATTTTCTGGCGTGGCAAGCGGTATTGCTTCGATCTGAAACCAGAAGTTACCAGCGTGGAAATAAAAGGTTTTATTTTTGGTTTGGATGGTGTACTTACCGATACAGAAAAATTTCACTATCAAGCTTGGCAGAAATTAGCAGACGAGGAGGGTATTCCCTTCAACCAAGAAGCGAATGAAGCATTACGGGGTATTTCCCGTCGAGATTCATTGGTAAAAATCATTGGGGATAGAAATTACACCGAATCGCAAATCGAAGAGATGATGGAGCGCAAAAACCGCTACTATATAGAATTTATCCAGGGAATAACCCCAGACAATTTGTTACCAGGAGCCAGTAATTTAATCGATGAATTGCATGCTGCTGGGATTAAAATTGCTATAGGTTCGGGTAGTAAAAATGCTCTATCGGTAATTGAAAGACTGGGAATTGCCGATAAATTCGATTTCATCGCCGATGGTAACAGCGTCACGCGTTCCAAACCAGCGCCAGATTTGTTTTTGTATGCAGCCAGTGAGATGGGATTAGAAGCAGCCCAATGTATTGTAGTAGAAGATGCAACCTCCGGTGTTGAAGCAGCCCTTGCCGCAGGAATGCAAACTATAGGAATCGGTATACCACAACGAGTTGGTGCAGCACAAATGATTTTACCCAGTTTAGAAGGTGTTCGCTGGAAAGATATTCAAGAAAAATTGGGTTAGGAGTTAGGAGTTAGGAGTTAGGAGTTAGGAG
>JBHJJJ010000101.1:0-15189 GCA_050042755.1 Rivularia sp. (in: cyanobacteria) | reverse complement strand
ATTCGTTTAGCTGAATTGGGATATCGAGTTGAAGAGTAAAGAGTTAGGAGTTAGGAGTTAGGAGTTACTGTAGGTTGGCGTTGAAAATAGTAGTGCCGGGCAAGTGAGTAGTGAATAGCGAAAAGTGCGGTCTTGGGGTTTCCCCAAGTGGAGCAACTTTTCAAGACAGTGAATAGTGAGTAATAACAAGGGTTTGGAGCAAGTTTACATGGAGTAATACAGCTCGCGGTTTATTTCTGCCGAGTTACTACTCGCTTCATAAACTATAAATAAGAATCTCTGCCAACAAGCGTGGGATTAAATTGTCTTGTCTTACAAGATTACTAGTATTACAGACCCCTATAGCAGCAGAATCAACCGATGATTGATTGGTTGAAATGCATAACTGATAGGGGCTGGGAGTCTTGAGAACGAGTTTGCCTAATCTGATTATGTTAATTTTTATTACATTGTTGCTTCTGGATCGAAACTGGCAAAGAATGGTCGATTGCACCACTCAGGGTTACGAGCTTCTAAAAAAGATAAAACAAACACCTTTTCCCCTTGAATTTCGCTAATCCCTTCAAGTTTTACTTTCCCTGGTAATGCAGACATCACAGGTCCCCGAGCAGTTCGTCCCAATCCTAATACATGTTGTAATGCTTGACGATAAATTTCCCAAACCTTAACTAAAGGTATTTCAAAATACTCTTTTGCTGCTGTTTGTCGTTCTACAAACATGTAGAGACGTAGCACTGCACTTTCCGAAACAATGTGAAATCCTAACTTCATATTTTGATTCAGCAACGCCCTTGATATCACTTATTAATGTTTGTTTGGCTAGGAGATTTTCAATTTATCGGGGAAGAAAATCTAATCTAATGTAATACTCCTGCTGATGTCTCTTCTTCCACAATTGGACTGCGTAAGTCTTCTACTAAGGCTTGAATTTCTGGTGGCGGCGGTGGGGTTAGACGGGAAACTATTAAAGTTACAATTAAGTTAATAATCATACCTAAAGTGCCGATACCTTCAGCAGAAACATTGAAAAACCAAGTCGGCATTCCGGCAAATTTCACGCCGATAATATAAACGGTGGTAAAGATTAAGCCGGTTAACATTCCGGCGATGGCACCTTCTCTATTGGTGCGTTTGTCGAATATGCCTAAAAATATCGCTGGGAAGAAACTGGCTGCGGCTAAACCGAAAGCGAATGCAACAACTTGCGCTACAAATCCCGGTGGGTTAACGCCAAAGTATCCGGCGACTACCACGGCAAAACCTACCATGATTCTGCCGACGAATACCCGCTTACTTTCTGATGCATGGGGGTTGATCATTCGGTAGTATACATCGTGGGCAATGGAACTGGAAATTACTAGTAATAAACCTGATGCTGTAGATAAAGCTGCTGCTAAACCTCCTGCGGCTACTAAGGCGATTACCCAAGGTGCAAGTTTGGCAACTTCTGGGGTGGAAAGCACAATGATATCTCGATCGATTGTGATTTCGTTGGTTTCTTTATCTGGGGTTAACTGCAACCTGCCATCGCCGTTTTTATCTTCAAAAGTTAATAATTTGGTACTTTCCCATTTTGTTGCCCAGTCTAGCTCTTGTACTTCAGTTACGGTTTTATTATGTAACGAATCAATTAAGTTGTAGCGAGCAAACATCGAAAGAGCGGGGGCAGTTGTATAAAGTATGGCAATTAGCAATAATGCCCAACCTGCAGAATAACGAGCGGCACGAACATTGGGAACCGTGTAAAACCTGACGATTACGTGGGGTACGCCTGCGGTTCCTGTCATCAAGGCTAAGGTAATAAAAAATACGTCTACCATTGTTTTGTTGGCGAATGGCTTAGTATATTCCTGAAAACCTAAGTCAACTTGAATTGCATTCAATTTATCGGCAATATCGCTGAAAGTAAAAGCAAATTGGGGAATCGGATTTCCCGTGAGATAAACTGCGATCGCAACGGCAGGGATAAGATAAGCAATAATTAACACGCAATACTGGGCTACTTGCGTCCAGGTAATGCCTTTCATACCTCCCAATACTGCGAAAAAGCCGACAATTACCATACCGATAATTACACCAGTATTAATATCGACTTGTAAAAAACGGCTGAAAACAATACCAACACCCCGCATCTGCCCGGCGACGTAGGTGAGGGAAACGAAGATTGCCGCAATCACAGCCACCAATCGAGCGAATTGGGAATAATAGCGATCGCCAACAAAGTCAGGTACGGTGTATTTACCGAATTTTCGGAGGTAGGGAGCTAGAAGTAACGCCAGCAGTACGTAACCGCCAGTCCATCCCATCAAATAAATAGAACCATCATACCCCTGGAAGGAAATTAATCCCGCCATGGAAATAAACGAAGCTGCAGACATCCAGTCAGCGGCAGTAGCAGCACCATTGGCTAAAGCAGGTACACCTTGCCCAGCGACGAAAAAACCTTTACTATCTTTAACGCGAGACTGCCAACCAATGTAAATGTAAATTAAAAACGAAGCACCAACAAATAAAATCGTCCAAATTTCAACTGACACGGTTTTTCCTACCTTTTAATATTATGTTTGCTGTCTAATTTATCCATTTGCACGGCGTAAATAAAAATTAACACCACGAATACCAGAATTGAACCTTGCTGTGCCATCCAAAAGCCAAAAGGTACGCCAAAGAAACGTATTGTATTTAAAGGTTCAACTAGTAAAATACTAAATACGAGAGAAACTAAAGCCCAAACTATTAAAAGATTGCGAATCAAAGCTGTATTTTTCCGCCAATAAGCGCGGTTATTTTCGTTATTCATTTTTTCTCACTATCAATGCATGAGAAATCATACCAGTAAAATGGGGGTTTAACGAAAGTGTGTGGCGATACCAACAGTATTTTTAACATTCGTTAAATGTTTTACAAAGCTTGAGACTATTATTTGTTCGTTTAATTACAGATAGGGTATTTTAAGGTGGTGCTTTGGGGCAGAGCTATAAGTATAGGCAGTTGAAATTGAAACAAGTTTCACTACCAAAGCCCAAAGCAATCAACCACAATACTACCCCGAAAGCATCTCCAATCAGTACTAAATACTAATTCTAAAGTCAGATAAAAAAGCAGTCCGGAGTCCTTTTTATTGACTTATATCTGTTAACTTATGAAGGTCAAATTAGGATAAAAATTATAAATATTATTGGTTTTGGTTAAATAAGAAAAGCCTCTTTTACCTAATGGAAGGTAATACTTGTTTTTCAATTAAAGCACGTCTGATAAGACTAATTTCACCGACATATTCTCTATTATCCAATTCATAAAATACTAACAGAGTTGTGGAATTCTTTTGGTGGGAACCTAACACCCTATCTACTTCATCTATTACTTCCGTATAATCGCTTCCCGAAACATCAGAAATGGCAATAATTTTCTTATCTTCATCACTTAAACGTTTATCATTATTGCTAGCAGCTTTAACCACTTCATACCACATTCCCCGGACAATTTTATCTTCGCGTCTTTGCAAAACTATTTCTTGGGCGTTAAGGAACAAAAAGTCATTTTTCCGAACTAATCGCTGTGCTGATTTATCATTAGCATTGAGAAACAAATAGTTACGAATACTCGACGCTTCCTTCTCATAATAATTTTGACGATAATTCTGTTGAGAATTTACAGGTGCCATTAAATAAGGCGTACCTTCAAGTTCCCGAAAATTACCCAAACTCATTTTTACTTTATCGTCGTTTTCGGCTTCCGTATTTACCAAATTACTTGCTGCACGATCGCGCAAAATATAGCGCCCAAGTTGATAGCCTCCGTAACCAAAAACTATCAGTACAATTAAACCAATAACAAAAAATAGCCAGCGATTCGCAAATTTCATCTTTAATTATGATCGAAAATAATCGGTAAATGTATTTTGGATTTGAGATTTTTTCTGTAGTCGAAATCATCTTGCTTGAGAGCAAAATCTAAAATCTGTAGCCGAAAAGTTTGGTAGAAGCCCTTATAGTCCACTACCCTACTCTACGAGAACCCTTGTGGGGAATGGTAAAATCTGAGATACACCTAGCCGCAAACAGTAAACAGACACTCTGGGAGGAGAGCTTTGCTCAACATCATGGCGTTTTCCGTCAACCGAACGATCGCCTACTTTCCACGAAATCTGTCGATGCTTAGTTTGGGGGGGAAGAAAATCTACACCTCCAACTTTCCGCAAAATCTAAATTGATTCGGTCGATGTAACAAATGCGTCTATTATTCCATTAATTGCTACATAAATATATTTAGTAAAATAACTGATTCTATATTCAATCGTTATACTACTATGGCAACCGCGAAGCCTATTTTTTTGCACCACAGTTTCCGAATTCAAATTATAAAATATATCATGCAAATAAACCCGGTTTGTATAGCTAGGAGCAAGTTTTCTGCTGCCTAGAAAAAAACCGGGTTTCAAAAAATTGTTGGTATATGCGACTCTACAGGAGAATCGCAATAAACAAACTTTACCTGATTTAATTATCGCTCTGAACTGGGAGCGGCTTCAAAACTATCACCTGTAAAAGTGAAATCAACAGCGGCGGCATCATCTGTAGCAGGTGCGTCAGAAAAAAGACCAATTCCTGCTGAAGTTAGCTTCACATCGTCAATCAATAGTCCAGAATCGAAAATAGTATCAGTTAAATCTACAACTCCAAAGCCTAAATCGTATGTTCCGGCTTGAGAAATTCCGATTGTTAGAGTTTTAGTATCTGTTGCTTCTGAAAATCCTTCTACAGATTTATCAGAAAAGGTTGGATCGGATGTATCACCTAGTTCTAGAGTGATATTGCCAAGAGATAGGAAAGCTGAATCATTGAAAGTTGGGGATGGCGTACCTTCATTAGTAAGAAGGGTATAGTCTAACTCTAAAATATCGACAGCTTGTGCGGTAAAAGTTTGTTTGATTCACGAACCTTCTGTTGCATCTCCACCAAGTATCGCATCGAGAGAAGAAGATGGTAAGTCCAAAAATTCTGATAAATCTGATTCTTCAACAGAACCACCAGAATCGCTAAAACCAGTAGTAATTAAAGCTTGGGATTCTCCGTCAGTAGGAGCGATGCCAATTTCTTTTGTCTCGATACTGGTCTCACCAATAGTTCGCCAATTATTGAAATCTCCTTCAAAACTACCGTTATTGATAGAGCTACCTACTAGAAAGGAGTCTAAGTTTGGAGACTCACTTTGTCTTTCTTCAGATATCTCTTCTTCTACAAGAACTGGAGTGATAATTTCATCAGCCATTTTAACTTCTCCTATTGAGTTCTACCTGGGTTTATTACGGAACCATTCACATGCTAATTCATGAATTATCGGATTTTTTTGAATATAAAAAAATCGAATATTAAATATCCTTTATTTTTTCTTGTTTTCAAAAATAACTAATCACAAAATTATCTGGAAAGTTTGAATTATCGGTAGTTTCAGCAACAATAATTATGTGAAAAAATAAAAACAAATATAAAATTATGGGAATTATGTTCTATATATTTGTTATCAGCGAAATTACTCAACCCTTTAGTACTTGAATTTTTGAGATAAATGATTCAATGCTTTTTACCCAGGAAGTAACCATTGGTGAGAAAATATAGAAGCATCTGCAAGTTTTTCTGAAAAGGCACGAAATTATGGGTAAACCGACTGTTTTTATCGATGGCGCAGAAGGTACTACAGGGTTGCAAATTCACTCGCGTTTAAATCAACGCGACGATCTTGAAATTGCCAACATACCTCCAGAAAAACGCAAAGACGCTCAAGCGCGATCGCACTTCATCAACTCCGCTGACGTTGCTATTCTTTGTTTACCCGACGATGCAGCCAAGGAAGCCGTAAGTTTTGTCACGAACCCTAAGGTAAAAATATTAGATGCAAGTTCCGCTCATCGCGTTGCAAATGGCTGGGTATATGGCTTTCCCGAATTAGAAGAGAAGCGTAGAGAGGAAATTAGAAACGCTACACGAGTCAGTAACCCTGGATGTTATCCTACGGGGTTTTTAGCCTGCGTGCGCCCTTTAGTGGCAGCTCGCATTATCCCCAATGATTTTCCGCTGACAATTAATGCTATTTCCGGGTATTCGGGGGGAGGAAGAAAACTGATGGAGGAATATCAAAATATTTCTTCCGAACAAGTAAATAATTATGCTTACGGTATCTATGGTTTAACTTTCGGACACAAACACGTCAAAGAAATGCACAAGCATTCGGGTTTGCAATCTCCACCGTTGTTTGTTCCTGCTGTGGGTAATTTTGAAAAAGGAATGTTGGTACAAATTCCCTTACCTTTCCACGCGCTGCAAAATAAGCCTAGTGGTAAATTGATTCATCAAATACTCGAAGAATATTATCAAAACGAAAAATACATTTCTGTTGCATCTTTGAATGATGAAAGTTCCCTACGAAAAGGTAAGTTTCTTGAATCACAAGCAGCGAATGATACTAACTCAGTACAAGTATTTGTGTTTGCTAATGATGAAACAAAAGAAGCTTTATTAGTAGCGCGATTGGATAATTTAGGAAAAGGTGCTTCTGGTGCAGCGGTACAGAATTTAAATATTATGCTGGGATTGAATGAGGATTTGGGGCTTTCTTGAAGTTTGAGATCTTAGCGTATGGCAAAATTTACAGTTTAAAATATTTTGATCGCTCAATTAAGATCAATAATATACTTTGTATTCTACTCAACCGAAAAGTGCTAAATTGACCTACGAACACAATCTGAAAGCGGAATATTGGCATCAATAATTACACTAAAAACTATTGATTATTTGAATAATAAGTAGGTCGGCGTTGAAAATAGTAATTAGAAATAGTGAATAGTGAATAGTGAATGGTGAATAGTGAATGGTGAATAGTGAGTAGAAACAAGGCTTTGGGCTAAATTTACATTCTGTAATATATTTTGGTTTATTTGTGCCGACTTACTTATGTACTAGTCGCAAATTTATTGATTTTCTATGAAAATCAGTAAAACAATGTAGCTTTTTTAACTCTATTTTTTTTATATCAGGGTTTATATTGAGAGGTGCAATTTAGCAGGGTAGAGATTGGGTAAAGCCAGTCACACAGTGCAAATGATCCAAGCAGATAAAAGGATATGGCGGTATTTGGTGGGAGAACCTTTACCGACTAGCGCTTTTGAAGAGGAACGTTTAACCAATGCTGGTGCTTTGGCGATTTTGTCTTCTGATGCTTTATCTTCAGTAGCTTATGCAACAGAAGAAATTCTTTTAGTTTTAGTTTTAGTAGGAAGTGGGGTACTAGGGTTATCCTTACCCATCGCTTTGGGTATTACCTTATTACTTATCGTTATTGCTCTTTCTTACCGTCAAACTATCCGTGCTTACCCGTCGGGTGGTGGTGCTTACACCGTAGCGCGAGAAAATCTTGGTCTTTATCCAGGTTTGATTGCAGCTGCTTCGTTAATGATTGACTATATTCTGACTGTAACTGTGAGCGTTTCAGCAGGAATTGCGGCTTTAACTTCAGCGATTCCGGTTTTACAATCATTCACAGTAGAGTTGTGTTTATTACTAGTTTTTTTATTAATGCTAGCAAATCTACGGGGATTGCGCTCAAATGGTCAATTATTTACAATACCAACCTATACTTTTATAGTCACTAATTTAGCTCTGATTAACTGTGGTATTTTTCGACTAGCCACAGGACTAATTGCTACTATTCCAACAGCTGTAGCTACTAGTGTACCTCTAAACTTGTTTCTGCTATGCCGTGCTTTTGCTGCAGGTTGTACTGCTTTAACTGGAGTGGAAGCAATTTCTAACGGTGTAATGGTGTTTAAGTCTCCAGAGTGGCAAAATGCCCGTCGTACTTTACTATACATGATTGGTATTTTAGCAACGATGTTTTTGGGGATTACTTATCTTGCTTACGTCTATCAAATCGTACCGCAAGAAGGGCAAACGGTACTTTCACTGTTGGGACGGCAAATTTTAGGAAATGGTGCTTTTTACTACTTTTTACAAGTAAGCACCCTGATCGTTTTAATGCTGGCAGCAAATACCAGCTTTGCTGATTTTCCCAGGTTGTCCTACTTTTTGGCACAAGACAGATTTTTACCAAGGCAATTGTTATTGTTAGGCTCGCGCCTTGTCTACTCCAACGGCATCATGCTCTTGAGTGCGTGTGCTGCAATATTAATCGTAATTTTCCGGGGAGAAACTAACGCGATTATTCCTCTCTATGCTGTTGGTGTTTTTACATCGTTCACTTTGTCTCAAACCGGCATGGTACGTCACTGGTTCAACAAAAAAACTAGCGGATGGCAAGTAAGTGCAATTATTAATGGTATTGGTGCGGTGATGACATCACTGGTATTAATGGTAATTGTTGCTACAAAATTTGCTCAAGGTGCTTGGATAGTTGTACTGGCGATTCCTGGGATTGTCTACTTATTTTTGAGTATCAACCGTCATTATCAGACATTTAATGAAAGCTTAAGTATCGAAGCAATTGAACAGAATCCCGATTCATTTATTCCCAAAACAGATCGATTCACCCATCCTGCAATAGTATTAGTTGGACAACTGCATCGGGGAACTATAGAAGCATTAGATTATGCTATGAGAATTGGGGATGAAATCATTGCGATTCACGTTGATATTGGCGATACAGATAGAACAGCTTTACAAAAACAGTGGCAAGAATTAAAAACCGATATTCCTTTAATAATTTTAGATTCTCCCTATCGTCAGGTAGTCGCACCAATAAGCGAATTTGTTAACAAGTTTGAAATAGAACACCCAGGAATATTTACTACAGTTGTAATTCCCGTTTTCGTTACCCAAAATTGGTGGCAAAGTATTTTACATAATCAAACAGCTTTTTATCTCAAAGCAGCATTACCCAATAAACGCAGCAGAGTTATAAGCAATGTTCAATATTATCTGTGATATAAGCTTTAATTACAAAGAAAGGAAGAAGTTAATTAGGATGGCATTGAAAATAGTAATGCAGGGCAAGTGAAGGCTTCCCATAAGAATTTTTTTCTTCCAAAAAAATTCTTATGGGTGCCCGTGAGTAGTGAATAGTGACTAGAAACTTTGGCGTTAGTAGATGCGCCTCGCCTCAAATCTAAGAGAACCGAATTTATATTATGTAATATTTTTGGTTGATTTTGACTTACTTAGAAGGAAGTTATAAGTTGGATAAAATGCTCATTTACTAGCTAATAAAAAACTGTAGTTAGCTACAAATAACTACAGTTTATATTTATCTATTTCCAATTAATTTAATCTGAAAGCTTATTGCTTAGATGATTCTTTCGGAGCAGCAATCTCTAGGTTTTCCTCAGCAGGGATTACTTTATTTAAAACATTGACATAGCTTAAAACAGTATTGCGCTGTTGCTCTAAATCAACCGCAACATTAATATTCATTTTAGAAATAGCTGTTTGCAATTCTTTTATTTTATTGATATTCAAAGTACCGTTTAAATTCTCAACTTTAGCTAAAGCTACTGCTGCTTCCTGTAAACGGGTATTCGCCATACCAAAATTGCGTTGATCTAAATTCACTGTAGTGTCATATAAGTCACCACGAGCTTCCATCAAATAAGTACGGTTTCTTTCTGTAATTAACTGTTCCTTAACTCCAGTTAACTGTTCTTTAGCCTCTTCCAACTCTCGTTTGATTGGCTCATCGTCAGAAGAAAATTGAGAACGTCCTTGCCACCAACCAGCACCGTATAAAGCTGCACCAGTAATTGTCGCAAGTACGATACCAATCAGAATTTTCTTTAATGTAGAAAATATAGAGCCTTTCTTGGCTTTATTCGTGTTTTTTATGTCGCCTGATTCACTCATTACTTTTTTCTTTCTCCCTGGCTATCTTTGTTCATAAAAAATTTATAGTATTTCTCTTTAATTATCTCAAGACTATTCCAGAACAACTTTATCAATGATCAATTATCAATGATCAATTATCAATGATCAATTATTAATTATCAATTCAAAATTAGGGCTTCTTTAACAGATTTTGAGAGTTTGAGGTTGCGAGTTCATCATTGGAATTACCATAGATAAACATATTGCTGTTCCAAACTCCCAACTCCGCGAGTTCCTTAAAGGGGGCGTTGAGTAGGTACACCTACTGCACGGGGAAACTTTGCGGGGGTACTCCCTACTTTTCGCAAATACAAACAATGGCGATCGCTATTAGTCAATGGTGTATTAAATTGTTCTATTGATTCTATGACTCCACCCAACTGTTCCACGGCGTTCTCCATGCTGTTGCTTTCTTCTTGCGTCCAATTACCCCGGTAAATTACAGCTAATCCCCCTTGTTTTAGCAAGGGTAAAGTATATTCGGCACAAGCGTGAGCCGATGCTACAGCGCGAATTAGAGCGATATCGTAAGTTTCTCGATGCTGAGTGTCTCTACCAATTTCTTCTGCCCTGCAAGTAGTCGCTTTAACCTTATCTAAATTAAGAATCGGCAAAATATTATTTATAAAATTAATTTTTTTCGTAGTAGAATCAACCAGATGAACAGTACAATTATTGATTGCTATACTTACAGGTATACCAGGAAACCCCGCACCCGTGCCAAGATCGATAAAACTAATTCCTTCCTCCTGTTGCTCCTTTCCTGAAATCAAAAACTTAATTCCCCGTAGAGAATCCCACAAATGTTTTTCCCAAAAATCTTCAGGGTTGGTAATGCGAGTTAAATTTAACTTACGGTTTCCTTCGATAATTAATTCATAAAGACGTTGAAACCGTGCTTGCTCTTGAGGAGATGGTTTCCAGTTAAGGGTTTGTTCCCAGATATCCATCATCTGGGGTAAACAAGACATAATTAAATCGTTCACAATTAAGATAGTGAGTTACATTTTAGTTGAAAATAGTACTTTAGATAGTAACTCGATAAAGGTTTAAATTGGAGACTAAGCACCACTACCAACTACGATTAGAACAAGTCAGTTATACAGAAAAACTGACTACCCAGTCTAAACATAAATTGCCGGAATATCCTATATTACAAAATATTTCCTTCGATATTTATGAAGGCGATCGCGTTGCTATTGTGGGAGCTTCTGGTGCTGGAAAGTCTTATTTATTACGTCTTTTAAATCGTTTATGCGAACCCACTACTGGCAAAATTTATCTTGAAAATCGGGAATATCGGCAAATTCATTCCAGAGAATTACGTCAATCTGTAGTACTCGTACCTCAAGAGCCTAAACTGTTGGGAATGAGTGTAAGAGAAGCGCTAAGCTATCCATTGGTGTTACGAAATCTACCCAAACATGAAATTCAGGAACGTTTAAGCTATTGGATCGAACAGCTGCATATTCCACAAGATTGGTTGTCAAGAACAGAAACTCAGCTCTCAAGTGGACAACGACAATTGGTAAATCTCGCCAGAGGTTTAGTTATCCAACCTAAAATTTTATTGTTAGATGAACCAACCTCTAACTTGGATTTTGGTACTGCTTCGCGTGTTACAGAACTTTTAGCTGGGCTACAGGAAAAAGATCAAATTACGATTTTAATGGTAAATCACCAGATTGATATGGCTCAAATGTTTTGCACGCGGCTTTTATACTTGCAACAAGGACGTTTAATTACAAATCAAACAGCTTCTCAAATAAACTGGAATAATTTGCAAGAAAGCTTGAAACTTGCAGCTGCCAACGATGATTTTGAATTTTAAAAATGGGTATGGGGCACAGGAGATTTATAATTTCAAAGGAACAGGAGATAACTCCTAATAACTCCTAACTCTTAACTCTTAACTCCTAATTACTCATCTCCCGGAAGCGAGCGTAGAAGGTTGATTTGCAAAATGATTTTTAGGTTGATGTTTGGTTATAGTTGCTGCTGGTTGAGAAATATTTTGAGAAATATTTGTATTTAGCATTTCCAAGTTAAATCGGTATCCTACATTGCGGATGGTTTGAATTAAACTCGGTTGACGTGGATCTAATTCCACTTTTTTCCGCAGTGACAATACATGTGTATCAATAGTCCGGGGATTATCTATAGCGTCAGGCCAAGCACGACGCAGTAATTCAGAGCGAGAAAGAGGTATCCCGCCAGCTTGTGCTAAAACATAGAGCAAACTAAATTCTTGGGGTGTTAAATCGATAAATTCACCTTTAAAACGGACTCGGCGCTGTACTAAATCAATTTGTAAAGCTCCGTAATCCAGATAAGCCGGTGCGATAGGAGTGCGCTTGCGGCGTACAAGTGCTTCTACCCGCGCTAAAAATTCTTGCATCCCAAAAGGTTTACTCAAATAATCGTCAGCACCTGCC
The DNA here is from genome assembly GCA_050042755.1 of Rivularia sp. (in: cyanobacteria). GTDB lineage: Bacteria > Cyanobacteriota > Cyanobacteriia > Cyanobacteriales > Nostocaceae > Rivularia. The sequence continues at coordinate 2,885 of JBHJJJ010000101.1, read as the reverse complement.
TTCAAACCTGTGACAACATCCGCTTCATTACTTCGCGCAGAGAGCATTAAAATCAATGGCTGTTGCTGGCGATGTAACCAACGACAAAATTCGATTCCATCACCATCAGGCAAGTCAGCATCAAGAACGACTAATGTTGGTTGGTGAGTCAAAAAAGCTTCCCTTGCTTGATAAATGCTAGCAGCTTGGAATACCCTGTAGTCTAGTTGTTGTAAGTGCCAACCTAACAGAGACCTTAAATGGGGATTCCCCTCAATAATTTCAATACAAACCGAACCCACGGTGGCAAAACCCCTCATTCGAGTATGACTTTCAAGGTAACAAAGCCTATAGCTTTGGTTTTGTAACCGTTGTTACTCCAAGTCGCATTTGCTTGACATTTATTGCTTTTTTTTATTATTTTACATATTCAAGTGTTACTTTAATTACAATGGGGTTGGTAACACTTTTTAATATTTGTTATACTTATTAAAAATACTTGTGAGTAGCTTTGTCAAATTCATGGTATATTATCTGCGGGCTACAGGGGGTAAGAGACACCATTACGAATCAACATAAGTATTTTACGATAATGAAGACAAGCTAAGTATCACCTATTGTACAATCACAGCATCAATTGCTCTATTTGTATAACTAATATATTAATACGGAAAAAAATATAACAATCGCTTATTTGCTCATCACATTTAGCATATAAACGAATAGTATATGTGTAGAGGTCGTGTTAACAGCTAATTTTTATCAAGCAAATTTTACTCATTTGTCATTACAGTAATTCATGCCTATCTAAAAGCGATCCTTCACATTTAGACTTGAATCATTTACAATTCTCATTCCAACCCTCTGATACTTCTTTCTTTCTTTGATTATGCTCCAAGACACACGAACCATCCGCTACTATCAAAGACTAACTGATGCCTTTGTAGAATTATGGAATCGCGGTTATCGTACAGAAGACATGCGGATGTACCTTGACGGCTATTTAGCTGCACTGCGACAAAGTAACGGCATTGAACCTTACTTAATTCATCGTTTGGAAGAGGAGGCTACCCGCTTTTTATTTGATGCATCTAATTTTGCCGTTACCCAACCAGAGGCGGAACCAGATTACTATTAATACTTTTCCCTAGCAGTTAATAGCGATCTCTGCTTAACGCAGTCAATTATAGCATACTGTCTGCTAATGTCAAATGCAGCAGTGCTGTGATTTTTTGTAGATGTTTTGTAGCAAGTTAAATAAATTTTCCCCTCACTTTTTTGATTGGTTGTCCCAAAAAAAATCGTGAGGGGATTTTTCTGTAGCTAGTTGATAAAATTTTATCTTGAGCAACTGCTCTGTAAAGTCTAGACAAGCCAGACATTACTTCCTACTTCACCGGGAGCATGGGAGCAGTTATCCCGTACTTTGGCTTGCACGGCTGAGGCTTCCGCACTTCAAGTAAAGCAAATCTCTTGATAAGTGCTTGGTTTTGGCATATTTATCAAAAGATTATTGAATTATTTTTTTTAAATCAGAGCAAAAATAATTCACGACTTACATTGAAAAGTATTGAAAATTGTCAACAAATTTTCACTCGACTCCACAAAAACAAGATTGATCCTCAAAGCTCTTTCCAACTTAAGAAGCCATTGCGACTTCAACCATTTGCTGTAATTCACCTTTTTGGTAAAGTTCAATCATAATATCCGAACCACCAATGAATTCCCCATTTATGTAGACTTGGGGAATTGTAGGCCAGTTAGAATAATCTTTGATGCCCTGGCGTATTTCTGGATCTTCAAGAATGTCAAAAGTCTCATAGGGAACTCCCAAGGTGTTGATAATTTGAACAACATTGTTAGAGAAACCGCACATTGGCATTAATTTGCTTCCCTTCATGAAAACCATGATTTTGCTTTGTTGTAGCAAATTATCAATTCTTTCTTTAACTTCTGGTGTCATGATGTTTCCCTTTTCTTATAGAGTGTCGGTTGCGAAGACAAAATTTTTAGTTGGAAGCTAATACTCTTGAATATAAGGTACGTTGTGAGACAGCTTAATTTACTTTCTCAGAGGTAAACCTTTATTCATAACTGGTAACTTAGCTTATGAAGCGGCTGTTGTTTGCCAAGCTTCAGGGGTATATGTTTTGAGAGCTAAAGCGTGAATAGCTTCGCTAGACATAGCTTGTTTCAAAGCACCGTACACCAATTGATGTTGCTGCACTAATCCCTTGCCTGCAAACTGCGATGAAACTACACTCACTTGATAATGATCGCCACCGCCAGTTAAATCTTGTACTTGTACTTGAGCATCTGGCAGCTCCGCCTTTATCATTTCCTCTACTTGTTGCGGACTTATCATCGCAATCCCTAAAAATTAATTATTTCTCTACACCTTATATATTATGTACAAATTTTAAACAACAAACTTATTAATTATCGATTGATCTCTGAGTAAAGTAAAATTATCTTGTTGTCCAAAAGACACATTGTGAGGGTTAGAGCCGGTTTACCCATGATTCAGTTGAGTCTTGCCATCGTCCCTAATGGCACCATCGAACGGAGATTGGTTTCACTAAGGCTAAAAATTTAACCATTAATTACCTGTTAATTCCCTTGGCTACAAAAATAGTTAAGTATTATAACTTATAAATAGCCTTCCCAATTCATAAGCATTGGCAGATAAGAGGTAAGGTTGGAATACTAGTTTTCACACCAATGTAATAACTATTAATACTAAATGATTTTAATCATAACATTAGAACTGACATCTTGCACCATTTTCAATAACCGCCTTAGAATGAATTCTCAGGCTAATATAAAAAGTCTGATAAATCAGACTGGGTAAGGGTTTTAGTGCGTTTTAACGTACTTTGTATATGAGCCTCGGAATTGATTCCGAG
>JBHJJJ010000100.1:0-22440 GCA_050042755.1 Rivularia sp. (in: cyanobacteria) | reverse complement strand
GTTTGGAGAGGGGTTATAACTGTACTACACTCTTCTCGTTAACCGCCATACTTGTTCTTCAACTTCATTAAAAGACATTTGTGATGTTATAAAAATAATTCCGTTTATCTATCGATAGATAAACGGAATTAATAATTTTTTTAACTTCTTACATTTTCTTTGCGTCTATGGGATAAAGGCGTGAGGAAGGAAGTATTTATACAATAAGTCTATGATTTTTACTTCTCAGTCAAAGACTTAAACCGTAATACTATTCCCATCCTAATCATCACCTGAATTATTACGTAAAATTTGTTTTATTTTGGGTGATTGTCTATTGCGGAATTTTTCCGTGAAATTAAGCTCTATCGACACCTTACCACGTTCTTCTTCTACTAAATTTATTTCAGCAACAAATCGGGTATGTGAAGTATTTTCGCCTTTTGGACTCAATAACAACCCAACTAGCGGTTTCATATTCCGCATTTTTTCTAAATCTTGTTTTCCCAGCAATTTATCATTATTTGATATTGCTTTTTTACTATCTAATTCCAGCCGTAAACCTGTTATTCCCAATTCAGTCGCAACTCCAGCGAAGTAGTGGCCATCCCAATAATGTTGAGCCTTGGTATTTACTTCCTTGCGTATTTTTTTGGTGCTGCTTGGCTTAAGTTCGCGCAGAGAACGAGTTATACTGCAAGCTAAGAAACCAAGAGAAGCAATTGGTTTATCGGCGTTTTCTCGCTTCTGAGAATACCACTCTTATACATCGGAATACATAACCAAGGCTAAATCCTCCTGTTGAGCACGGTTAAGATTAATAAAATCGATCGCCAAATGAGAATGTGTTTCATTTACAGGAGTAATTCGTATAACTCTTGCAGTTACAACAGCACGAGCCGTAAAATCTCCTATTATCTCAATTTGCACTTCATCTGGTAAATTTGACCATGATTCCAAGGATATTAAAGCACCAGTTTCTGAGATGTTAATTGTTTCTCCCATAATAGTTTGGTCATCACTGGAGATTACTACCGCCAGCCGTCTTTGCAAACGGTGAGCAGTACGAATTTGTGGTTGTTCAAATCCTACGAGTAAAGCTGCTGTTAACAGAATCAAGTTAAAACCAGACCATAAAGTGTTAACTAACACCGCTTCCGTATCTTCTGGCCGTAATAATAACCAATAAGGAACCGCAAGCAAGGAACTGACTACTAATACTGTTACTATCACCAAACCACGCATCGATGTCCAGTCAAAGGTACGTTTGCTAACATTGATCCCTTTATCGGTAACGTTAAAAGTACCCATCTTCGGATTCAGTATTGCCAACAATGTTACCCAACCTGCTTGGAAAGACATTACAAATTCAAAAATTTCGTTCCAGAATGAAAATCGAACATGTTTGTAAATAATGTGGGTAGTAGCTAGGGAGAGGATAATATGTGGTAAAGCATATGCTAGAGTTTCCAAACCTAAACCTTGGATGGGATTAATCCCAAATAATAAGAACAAGGTGGGAATGATTGCATATATTAGTCGAGGATAACCATATAAGAAATGGCAAGTGGCGCTTAAATAACAAATTCGTTGAGCAAAATTTAGATTTAGCTTGGGGTTCAATAGTGGGTTTTCAAGTCTGAGAATCTGGGCCATTCCTCTAGCCCAGCGTACTTGTTGCCCTACATAAGCTGAAAAGGTATCTGGAGCTAATCCCGCTACCATAATTTTGTCGTAGTAGACGGATTTATAACCCCGCGAATGCAATCGTAATGCTGTATGACAATCTTCCGTTACGGTTTCAACCGCAATTCCTCCAACTTCAAGGGCGTGAGTTTTACGAATGACGGCGGCTGAACCGCAGAAAAACGCTGCGTTCCAAAAATCATTACCTTTTTGCAGTACTTTATAAAACAGTTCGTTACCTACAGGGATTTTACCGTCGGTAAGTAGGTTACGCTCGAAAGGATCTGGGTTATAAAACCAATGAGGAGTTTGAACAAAGGATACTTTAGGGTCGTAAAAGAAACCGACTGTATGTAAGAGAAATTGCCGAGATGGAACATGATCGCAGTCTAAAATTAGGACTAAATCACCGTCAGTTTTATAAAAAGCCGTATTGATATTACCAGCTTTGGCATGGTCATTATTATCTCGCGCCATATGAATACAGCCGAGTTCTTCGCACATTTGTTGTAATTCTTCTCGTCTGAGGCGGAAAGTCTCTCGACGTGGATCGCCTTCTTCATACTTTTCAGGGCGGCCATCATCGAGAACATAAACCTTTTTTCTCTCGGGAGCATAATCGCAAGCTAAAGCTGCTAGTGCTGTTTTACGAACAATTTCAACGTCTTCGTTGTAGGTAGGAATATAAATATCAACTTTAAACCATTCTTCTTGAGGAATGGTAGAAATATCAACTGGTTGACGTTCTTTAATTTTTAAGGTTTGAAAGTATGCTAGTACTAAGGTAAAAATTGCATACAACTCTGCTGCTAGTAGGGTTAAACAAGCAATACCATTTATCCATCCGTCAAAGTTTAGGGTATAACTGAGACGGTAATATAAATACCGCATTGTTGTCACAAGACTCAGCCACACCATAAACAGGTGATAATAATCGCTAACTTTTCTAGAAGATTCTTGTTCTTCTGCTCCTAATACCAATTGACTTAGTAGTATGAGAAAAAGAGCTATAGCTCCTTGCTGCCAAACTTCTAGCGGTGTAATAATCAGCGGAATTGAGAATATTAATAGAAGTAGAATGAGCCATTTAAACTGTTTCATTCCCACTTTTTCTAATGCGCTATCGAAAAAGCTGGGTGTCAGGTCAATTAGCCATCTGCTTAAGTTAAAGCGCTGGCTTTTTTTGGTAGACTTTCGGACTGAAGAGGGCATGGCAAGTTTTTATTTTATTTAATTAAAAGTTTTGAATTAAAAGATACTCGTTCGAGTAATTTATCGGTTACCAACAAATAAATAGATGGTAAAATTATTTAATTTATTAAAAATTTTTCTGCTATTTTACCTTTTCTATTTTTATTTTTGCTTTCTTCATCATATATAAGCTGAATCAAGTAGGATTTTTTTTCATTTAATCCAGATTTTGTATTCTATCAAGTGCGAAGGCTTAAGAAGCATTAAAAATAGCTCTAAGTAATTTAAAAAAAACACATTTTTATTATTATTCCTAATCTTTTATCTCTTTAAAGGGTAAGGAGGAGAAAGAATAACTCCCCCTTTAATTGGGAAAGGAATATTTAATGTCTTGAAAATTTTTACTTCTTGTCAGCAGTAGAAAACCGCTTTAGATACAACTGAACAATTCCATAGAGTATGAGAGATAAACCAACAATACCCGCAGGCACTAACAGCCAATTTTCCTGTAGCATCCGCGATATTTTACTCAGAGGATTAGTATTTTCGATGCGACGAGTAGAGGGAGCATTGTCAAAAAATGCTAGTTGATAGCCGTCTGGATCGTAAGCCGCCGGGTTTTTCTTGTCACTGCTAATTAATACCGTATCCTTCTTAAGTTGGAAAAACCAAGGATCTTTACTTAATACTTGTCGTACTTTTTCTAACCCAGTATCTGTCTGAGCAGTCAAAGCTAACATAACGCGGGAGCCATTCCAAGGAGAGAGAATTTGCTTAATCATCCCTTGTCTATCTTGAGGAGTTTGAACGGTTTTTTGGGTTGAGCCGCGTAAAAATGACTGACTCAAGTTAAAACCTGGGGATTTGAATACTTCAGGGAAGGGAAACCTTTCTCGTGTACCAATTCCGATCAAATGCTCTTCTTTACGTACTTCTGCGGGTAATGTGTCTGAAGTGTATACATCTAGTTTGACGGCATCTGCACGACTGAGCCTTCCCAAACGTTCGCTAAAAGCGAGCATTGTCAAAATATTTGTAGGGGTTGGTTCCTGTGGAAGTACAATTGCAGTTTTAGACAAATCTTGAGGTGCAGCAAATGGAAACCCATATTGCATTAATTCAAGATTTGGTAGCTGCACGGAATTTTCTCGTTTTAAGTCAAAGCTGGTATCAGAATGAACTGTACCTGTGAGTTGTTGATCCGGTGGACTGATACAATTTGCTTTATCAAAGGGTTCTTTGGGATTCATCCGGAAAAATACCTGAAGTTTAGAATCAGGCTTAACCAATTTAGCTGGTAAATCTACCTTCAGGTTTTTACGCATTTCTCCTTGCTCTGAATCCAGACGCGCTCCACCAATGAAAACCCCATCTAACAAGACTTCTACAGCAGAGGTTCTGGGATTCATCTGTGGACTGTAGCTGTAAACCAAGTTCATCGAACTACCGCGCAGAAATCTGTCATCCGGTAATGCACGGAAATCGATGTCAATTGCTGGTGCCGCAGAACCACGAACGCTGACATCTCTAAAGGCATCACCGTTAAATTGAGTTTTAATATCGCTCAGTTGGAAATTATCAGCTTCTGGTAAAAAACGAGGCCACTGCCGCTGAGGAGGCGTGGTGGCTTCTTCAAGTCTATTGACTAAAACGACTTGCCCAGTGCCCATTTTCCGCGAAGAGGGCTGTGCTAAAAACCGTACAGCTTTAGCAACTCCTTTTGCACCGTTTCCAGTGGCAATGAGAACGGGGACTCTACCTTTTTTTGTGGTAGTCATGATTAGTACTCCCGTATCCTCAGATATTGGATTCTGATTGGAGTCTAAAATTTGAGAACCCGCTATTTTACGAGGTAAATCTAAATCGGCCAAGGCGGGCTGCTCGCTGGGAGTACCAATAATGACCAATCTCTCATTTGTCGATACATCTGTGAGATCGGAGATTAAGTTTGTTTCTATCGGACGAAACTCAGCCTGCCTGCCTAATGAAGCTTGCAAACGTGCCGCTCCCTCTAGCCAAGATTTACTAGCACCTTGAGGCTGTAAATAAGCGATTTTGTTGGTTTCTAAATTAAGGTTGTCAAAGAAGGGATAGGGATAATTACTAAAGTTGAGAGGAATTGGTTTACGCGCGAAGTTAAAAATTAATTTTGAGTCTGGTAAAATCTCTGTCCATAGGGTTGGATCGCTTGGATCGCTACATCCAGAAGTATTATTTTGTTGTGCTACAATTTTGAGTTCATTATAATCTTGGTTTACCAGTTGTGCGGGAATATCTATAAGTACATTACCTACTTGGGATTGTTTACGATTTAGAGGAATGCTACCTACAGCCCGATCGTTAACTAGTACGGTTAAATTAGAGCGGTTGGCATAAAGTGCTGGCGAGTGTTGAAAGCGAATTAAAGCTTTTACGCTACCCACATTCCAGCCACGAGGGCGAGTAAAACCTAGACGGCCTTCAGAATAAACCCCTCGCAAACGCATCCGGTTCCCAACTATGGGACTGCGATTGAATTCTAAAATGTATTCGTCGTCATATTTCGGTTGAGAAGCTTTCGAGTTTGTAGCACTGTTCCTTCTATTTCTAGATGCTTGTGCTAATAAAATACCATTAGATTGTGGTAATTCATTTTTAATGGCAGCTTCGGCAGTTGGTAAAGCCGATAGTAAGCAAAAACATACAATAAATGCTTTATTAATCGCTTTTAAATCAAATAGATGCTTCATAACACAGCTTTTTTAATTATTAGGTAAATCAAGTATGAAATTATTTTTAAATGGTCTATTTTTGTTTTTTTTAAAATACTTGGTTTGAGTATTTTTTTATTACTTAAGTATGGCTGATTTATTCTATTCCCTTTTTGGATAAAAGTGCCATAACTTCTTAATTATTTTGCAAAAGTTCTGGAGAAATTGCTTTTGGAGATAGCAACCCTAACCAAGCCAGATTTTGAGTGTAGTAAGCTTCATTATCATCCCAAACTTCTTGTTGATATCGAGGTAGCAATTTTTTATCTAGTAATTCTTGAGCCAATTCTGGTTCTATCAGCTTGCTTGCAGCATAAAGCATGGCGTATTGAGACGTAGCTTCATAATCTACTAAAGCTTTACCTTCAAGATCTATCCGCGCTGGTATGCTTGATTGCTCTTGCCAAAGCTTTATTAAATGCTGAGTAGATGTTTCAAGATAACTTCGTGCTTGAGACGAATTAAACCAACTTGCATCCAATGCTATTCGCCACCAAACACGGAATGCATCAAAGCTGTATGCACTACTTAGGGGGCTATCGGGAGGTACAGGTTGGTATTTACCTGTTTTTGCATCCAGAACAACCCAGTCACTAGGTAAATTTACGGTACTAATTTGTCTAGAATCTTTCAATACTTCATAGCTAGTATCTACTAAACTTATCCAATCTCGTTCGGGATCGACTTGGGCAAATAAGCGAAAAGCGTAGGGAGCAAAATAGGATGGGTTCAGATAAAAATTGGATGAATTTTTTACAAATGCAGCTTTGGGGCCCGGTAGCAAATAGCGTTTACCTTCTGCCCCCACTATAGTGGAATATTTCCACAAATCTTGCAGTTTTATTTTGGCTATTTTCAGGTAATCCGGACGATTCCAGCGCCTTGATGCAAATATCAAGGCTGTAATAGCATCTATATCAGCATCACTAGCAAAATTCTCATCTATGGAACCCCAGCTACCATCAGATGTACGCCCCCACTTCCAAGCCCATAAACTATCTAAAGGCTTGCCGCTCCCGAGCCTTTGCAAGTTGTTTTCTCCCCAGTTTAAAGTTAAAGCGAAAGTTGCAGGATCGTCGATCAGTACCGCTCTTAACATGGCATAGGCTTGGCCTTCACTGGTAGAACGATCGCTGGCTTCGTAATCAATTACTCGTCCATCTCTCTGGATAAATCGACGACGATAGCTCTCCCAGCTTTCCACTAATAACTGTCGATTGGGAGTTGATGGAGGAAGGGCTGCCAAAAATTGAACGCTATTAGCGGAGCTATATCCGCTCAGAGTATCATCGTTGATAACTGATGGCGTAGGTGTTGATTCCAAAGATTTATTGGAGTTTTTTTCAGCATTTGTACCTGAATAACTCCCATTACAGCCATATATGTAAATAAGGCTAAAAATAGCTGCTACTTTTGGAAGATAGTTCATATTAAGAACCATTTGCATTAATTTTTGCTAATTATTCAAGGGAAAAATAATAGGTTTGAAGAAGTAACTTAGCAAAGGAAGTAAATATAGTAAATATAGAGTGTAAGATAATTCGCTCTTCTCTAAGGGAGATACTTATTATTCCTTTGATATTGTTTTTTCATCTTCCCTATTCTTAATTTCTCAAATATAAGTTAGAGAAACTTCTCCTAGTAGTCCACCAAGTGAACTTTGCCTGTTACTATCTTTACTATTCACTACTCACTACTCACTAACTTCACCCCGCAATTTTGGCTTGTGAGAGTACTAGTATTACTATTCCCTCACCAGTGCGTGGAATTAACTAAAAAATCTATTCTTCATGAAAAATTTGTTTGAAGATTAATTTTTGCTTCGACGTTCGTAACTTTCCCAAGGTGGCTGAAAACCACGTCGTAACAGAAAGTCTTCTTGTATTTGCTGCATCTGGTTAGAAATATCAGCATCCCTTTCACCATTGGCAATTTGCTCAATTTGTAGTTGTTCGAGGGCTTTAAGGGCTGCTAAAGGTCGGTCAAATATCGCATTTAAACCGGCAAGAGCGCGACGTGCGTGTTGATCTTGCGGCTGTTGTTCCAAGACTTTGACATAAATTTGTTCGGCTGAATCAAATCGCCTTTGCTCAAAGCGAATTCCCCCCAAAGCTGCTAAAGCGTCTACATCATCTGGTTGTTCGGTAAGAATATTTTCGTAAGCTTTACTAGCCATATTCAAATCACCAACAGCCTGAGCTAACAATGCTATTCTCTGAGATGAATTTGCATCATTTGGAGTATTGGCAATCAACTGCTTCATTCGTAAGCGTGCTTCACTTGGGTTTCGCTGAGCTATAACTTCAAGTAAATGCTGATGTAATTTAATGTTACCCGAGTCAATTTCTACTAAATAATTATATAGTGATTCACGTGAAGGGTCAGACGGTAACTGTGCTACCAAACTATACAGTTCTGGTGGGGTATTAGTCGCTTTTTGAGTTGCTAACCAATTGTTTAACACAGCTTCAGCTTCTGGTTTAGAAATACGTTTGGCTTGATAGGCAACACTAGTACGTCCTAACTGAGTAGTTATATCTTGGGGATTGCGTTCTAGAAGTTGATCGTATACTACCAAAGCTTCTGTAAAACGCTTTTGCTGCACTTTTACACCTACCAATCCGCGCAAAGCACCATTAATTATATCGTTGCTAGGATTGCTTGTAAGTATAGCAAAGTAGCGCTTAGCACTACCATCCAAGTTACCTTCCCGTCTTTCGATTTCTGCCGCCAGCAACTGTGTTGCCATGTCTTGGGAACCTGCGGATGTTGCCGTATAGTCCGCCAAAGCTTGTCTAGCTTGAATTGTGTTGTTGAGTTGCAAATACATTTGAGCTACCCGAAAATTCAAAAACGGTACTTTAACCTGTGTTTGCAAAATACTTTGATACAGGGGTAAAAGTTGAGCATCGGGAGCATCTATATCAGCTAATGCTACAGCTAACTGTTGCATTTGTACCGAATCTGTAGGTAAATTTTGCAGTGTCTGCGCCAAGCGTTGCTTCAGATCCACTTTAGCGATCGCTCCTAGCTTGTATTCCAAAGCCAATTGACGCACTACCAAGCTTTTATCGTTAGGTAACATCGAAGCTAGACGGCGATAAAGCTGCAATGCTGTTTCTTCACCTTGGGGTAAACCACTAAATACATCGGCGATTTCACGCAGCAAACTGGGAGAAGGATTGGGATTGTTACCGAGGGCTTGGCGGTAGAGAGTGGTGACTCGTTGCGTCAAGGTGGGATTGTTTGTATTCTTACGAATTTCATTGAGCGATCGCGCTAAAGGTAAAATCGCCTCTTCTCTATCTTCTAAAGGCTCCAATACTGCCAAAGCTTGGGCTTCTTGTTTATTGGCAATATATGCTTGAGAAAGTTCTGCACGAGCAAGTATGGCTAATTGATCGAGGGTTTGGGAACCCTGCAACTGCCTTTGTAAAATGGCGATCGCTTCTTGAGGATTGCCGGTTTTACGTAAGGTAAGGGCATAAGCAACCGCAGCGTAATCTTTTATCGGTTTTCCACTTGCTTTATAGCGATTGAAAAGTTCCTTTGCCTTTTGATAATCGCCACTGTAGCTATAAGTTTGAGCGGCACCAATAATTGCTTCGGGGGTGGGATTATTAGCCAACACGATTTGAAAGTCGGCAATAGATTCGGCAAATTGTCCTTGATAGGAATAAAGCAAAGCACGGTAATAACGAGATTGCAGATCGTTGGGGTTCAACTCCAGCAAGGTATTGAGAGCGTTGATACCGGGTTTATTCCACTCAGAACGATAAGTACCCATCATCCCCACAATTTTTAACGCCGCTTGATTTTGAGGATCTTGCGCCAAAACTTTTTGATAAGCTTGAAATGCTTCTTCGATCCGCCCAGCACGGTTGTAAGCAATAGCTAAGCCCAATCTGGCTTGTAAGGATTGCGGATTACCTTTTAAAGCTTGTTGAAAGGCACTAATAGCATCATCTACCCATCCTTTCTTGAGGAGATTGTAACCCCGTTTGGTTGCCCCAGATGATTTCTGAGCTTGTACGGGAGCTACATTATTCAAAGTGAACAATGCAATGGGAAAAGTAAAAACGAATAAGTGAAAAGGCAACAAAGTAATGCCCATAATCGTTTTACTTTTTGTTTTTCGTTTTTGTTGCCATAAATTAGCTTTATAGAGCAAATTTAGTTTATGACTCATCGAGCAAATCTCCCCCTTGGGGTTACATCAAAATCTGATTTTACTCTCACACCCAAAACTGTTTCTTCAAATTCGTCTCTTCCCTGAACAGAGAAACCTAATCGTAGATTGGGAAGAAACTGAAAGTCGTAATAAAGCTCTAATACATCAGGTTGGTTTCCTTCACGCAATTCATCATTAGATAAATCGCGTCCATAAGCTAATCCCAATCGATCGTCGGGAGTAAATATATCTAAGAAACTAGCTCCTATAAGGTATGTATCTGCACCTTCTCCTAAATCTCGATTTTCGTAACGGCCGTAACGCCCAAAAATACCCATTTTCATTTTGGGAATAAAAACTTCAGCACTTACACCATATGCTTCCTCGCGATCGTCTTCCAAAACTCCAAACTCGTCATCCCCGCGATTGATTTGAAAGCTTTCTGAAAAAGTATCGTTGTTACCGGCATCTCTATTATTGCTATAGGTACCGCGAATAATCGCATTACCGTAACGAACGCCAATTTCGCCAGCGAATCCATCCAAGCTAAATTCGCTCAAACTATCAGAGGATGAAAAAATAGCTGCTTTAGCATCAATATTATCTGTAGCGCTCCAATTAACTAACAATCCCGTACGAGAAGCTATTCCCGTAGCTGCTAAAGCTGGATTAGTCTGAAATACTGGATTAAAGAACTGGCTCGCTCCATCTTTTGCAAAGGTATTGCGGTCAAAATAAGATGTCAAATCTAACTGACCAACTGCGACTCGTAAATTGGGTAAGCCCGATATAGATGTTGCTAAATAAAGTTCATTGATATTTAAACCTTCCCGTCGAGAATCATCAAAGGAGCTACCCTCACTTGTTAAATCTAAGGTTCCTCCAAACAAGACTTGAGAGGAAAGTGGATAGATTCCGGTAATTCTGGCTCGTGCTGAAGTATCGTCTCCTTGAGTTACATAAACACCTTGCACCTGCAAAGAAGATTCCCTTAAAGCCGCACTACTTCTTAAAGGCTTTAATTCACTGATGTTTTGTGGAGTTAGCTGTGCTGGGGTTGTTCCCAACTGTTGACTTGTAGTTAATGGAACTGATGGACGCATTCCTCCTTGAGAATTAAGCAGTGTATTAAAAGTCGGTGTTGAAGTTACAGAAACTGGTGGTTGCGATCTGCGGTAAGCATCAAGCATCTGTTGAAATGTCGGTGCTCCTTTAGGGATAACAGATTGAGAGTAGTCTTGGGAGTATCTGGTTCTGGAATTAAGTAGTTGATTGAATGTCGGTGCATCATTTGCATTCGACTGCTGCTGTTGATTAGTGCCTGGAAGTGGTGGTAAAGGAGCAATTGGAATTTGAGAGTTAAAATTTTGGTTCAAAGTAGGTGCTATGGGAGAAGCAAATTCTTGACTGCTACCCGGAGGTGCTGGTAATGGAACAGCTTGAGCGTTTATTTGCTTAACTTCATAAATCCCGGAAGGGCCACCTATAGGTTTTGCTTCCCGAACGATTCCTAGGGATTGCCCAATTACAGGTTTAGTTTTACTAGTTATCTGCTCTTGGATAAAACTATTTTCTAATTGCTTGATGTTGTCCAAGGGTAAATACTGTTCTACTTTTAGGCTAGATAGGGCCGCATCGATATAAGAAACATTCGGTGGCGGCGGCATTTTTTGCAATGGTTGTTTTGTTCTTCCACTGGGTATGGACGACTGTGGTACCCTCAGTAAATTTCCTGAATACCAACTTTGGCGATCGGTCGGGGATATCATTTGAGCAGCTGAGCGATCGCTTACACCCAAAGTCCATAACACTGATATTGAAGCAGCACAAAGCAAGAAGAATGGTTTTTGTATGTGGAACTCTTTTATCAAAGTAAATTTTTCACACTCTAGTATTTTAGGTTTCATTACCCCAATTAATGTATAAGTAAATATTTTCGCCATATAATGTCGCTACTTTAACAAAAAAAATTAATATCATCGAGGGGATAATACGTATTTTGTCAAGCTCGTAAAATTACAATAAGAATTTGTAAAGGCTCTAATTTTTGAATAAAATTTGGGCAAAATAAATAAAAATGTGGAAATTACAGATTTAATCTGCTTTTATCAGCATATATTTTATGAAAAAACAACATTTTCAACTTTTAAGCCAAAAAATTACCAAATTACCTGTAGCCGCGTATACCATAATAGCTTCTGGTATACTTTTACTCGCAAGCTCTGGGTGTACAAATAAATTACAAAGTGAAGCACAGTTAGAAATACAGGGTATACAAAGAGAAAATAGCAATGGTTTATACAAAGTAGTCGGTAGTACAAATTTACCCGAATCTAGTCGTATTGCCATCACAGCAGTTCGTTATTTGCGACCTATCGCAGCAAACACAGAAGTAATAATCGATGATGATAATGGAAATATAAACCGTTCAATTTTGGCTCGCCAAATCGTAGAAGTCAAACAAGGAAAATGGGAAGCAGACTTAAATCTTTGGCAAGTGGCAGCCAACGGTAATTTTCAGGAAGTATGGCAGTTAAATCAAGATTTAAAAAAATTCACACCTGAAAGTGAAGTAACCTTCATTGCTACTTTCAATCCTTACGGGCAATTACCATCTTCAGATAAACAAAATCTTCAACAATCTAACCTACAATACCAACAGCTTGAAGGTAAATCCCTTCGGTTCACCAATGAAGGTGAAAAATATGTGCAAGCGAGTCAGTACCGCTCTATACCCCTACCTGTAGGCAAAACAACACCACCCCAAGAACTAGAAAATTTTAATGATGGTTGGGGAAATCGATATCAAATTAAACCCCAATCGCAAAATTCCAGAGTTGTTTTACCTCCACTAACTAAATCCCAGCAGACTGATTCTCCTCCTCTAACTTCAGAGTTTCTACGGTAAATAGCGCTTTATTTATCAAAAAAAATCAAGCAAGCTGAAGATAACTTGCTTGATTTTTTCTTAAAGACTTATGCATTTATATATTTAACACTCATATCCGCATCCGCAAAAATGTAGGGGTAGCGTTTGTAGCCTAGAGAATCCCAAACCCTGAAAATTACGAGTGGGTAAGTTTTGATCAAAACAAAGCCCGCCTTAGGGCGGGCTAAATTAGGAATATATTTCCACTCATTAAGACTTTAGGAGGGTTTAAGAAAGTTTACTTCCGTAACCATTATTCCGACTTAATTCCCCAATTTTTAAAGAAATTGTACCTGTTGAGAGGCTTGAGTATCGTAATTGATACTAATTGTTTCTGAATCTTGAGTTTGAACAGTATTTCTAGATTGAGGCATTGAAGGTAGATTGTTTTGCATCGCCTGCATTTGCAACATCATATCTTTAAGCTGTCTTTGTAGTTGCTCAAATTCAGCTGGTTGTATGCTGGTTTGATTTGCTTGAGATATATTGGCAATTTCTTTTTTGATATCGCTGTTTGATTGAGTATAACCGAGGAAGTTTTGAGCA
The DNA here is from genome assembly GCA_050042755.1 of Rivularia sp. (in: cyanobacteria). Lineage (GTDB taxonomy): Bacteria > Cyanobacteriota > Cyanobacteriia > Cyanobacteriales > Nostocaceae > Rivularia. Next base: position 9,188 of record JBHJJJ010000100.1, on the reverse strand, counting down.
GAAGCAAACGCCGATGCAGCATTAACTGAAGGCGCATGTGGTATTTTCTCTTGAGGTGCAGGCGCTGAAATAGGTTCTGCGGTTGTCTCATATGACTGCGCTACGACTGGTTGAGATACCTTTGGAGGATTCAAAGTTGGATAACCTTTGCTCCCTTGGGATGATACTTGTTCATCCAAAAAATTATTAAGTCCAGAAACTTGTAGTCGAGATTCTGAAAGTTTAAACTCCTTGAGTAATTCCTCTTTTTGCTGTAGTTGCTCCTCCAATTGTGATAGTTGTTGTTCTGTCTCTGTTGATTTACGAGAAGAGTTACGCCATCCACTAATTGCCACAGCAGAAATTCCAGCCCCCAAACTAAGTCCAGTGGCGACTACTACATAAGGCAGAGCAACATCTCTGAGCTTACCAAAGAAAAGAGTTTCTTCTTGAAATTTGATATTAATTTGTTTATCGCCTATAGCAGCCAGCGGTACTGTCATAGCTGAAAAAACAGCCGCCGCAGCTAAAACTGGAGGCAAAATAAATTTTGTTAATGCAGATAGAGTCATATTTAAAAGTTTAGTTATTCAAGCAAAAGACGGTAGATACTTCCATTACTACTATACTCTTTCTTCACAGTAATCAAAGTAGTCATATAACTTGTTTATTAGTTTCCAATTTATTCGTTAAATACGTAATAGACAAGACTTTAAATATAAAGAAATAGCCAAACTAAATAAATTTTTTATAAACTATTTTTTGGATAGCTCTACAAAGCGCCAATATAAGCTCATATTCAAGCTTGTAAAAGAACTTTGACTAGGTCCTTGTACTTAAGTAATAAATCATATCTGACAACTTTATATTTTAGATGTTAGTTTATTAATTTATATGAATTGCTAATCTAAGAATATTTTCTCTTTATCAGGACTTACGCAATTGTCACAAGTAACGGATGGTGCCGTACACTGATTGTCTTATTAATACGTTCAGAATCAGTCTGTGTACGAGCACCCTACAAAAAAATGTGTCAGCTGCGTAAGTCCTGTTTATATTTTTATTCCATTACAGAAATACTTATTGTTGGAAATAGTAAGATATAAAACAATCTGAGAATAAAGTTATTTGCTATCAAAGCTATACTTTAATAAAACAATAAAAGAGAACCGTAATTATGCGTATATTCAGGAATTTTTATCCTTTAATAAACATTTTGAAAAAGGCTTTGGTGAATTTATTTTGGGTGTTCGATCAGAGAAGTTTTAATCAAACTAGAGAATACTCGAATAAAAATAAATTGAAAAAAATCAAGTCCTACAAAAAAATACTGATATTTACTGTAACCTTAGTGTTTTGCTTAAATAGTAATTTAACAAATACGTTCATTAGTAAACCAGCAAACCTTGCTAGAGCAACAACAACAGTGAAATTACCACTTTCAACTCGTGGCGCAAAAATCGTTGATGCCAAAGGAAATAATGTATTACTCCAGGGTGTCAACTGGTTTGGTATGGAAACAGAAACCCACGCTCCTCACGGTTTATGGAAGCGGGATTATAAAGAGATGCTGGCGCAAATCAAGAGCCTGGGTTACAACTTGATTCGCTTACCGTATTCGGTACAAGCATTGCGGTCTGAGGACATTAGCGGCATTGATTTTAGTATCGGCAGCAATCAAGAACTCGAAGGTAAAACCCCGATAGAAATGATGGACGCAATCGTTAAAGAAGCCGAAAATCAAGGTTTGTTGATTTTACTCGACTCTCATCGCCTTAACGATAAAAGAATTCCCGAATTATGGTATGGAGATGGCTATACAGAAGCTGATTGGATTAATACTTGGTTGCAATTAGCTCAAAGATATAAAAATCAAGCTAACGTTATTGGGGCAGATTTAAAAAATGAACCCCACGGTAAAGCTAGCTGGGGTACTGATGACTTAGCTACCGACTGGCGATTAGCAGCTGAGCGTGCAGGTAATGCCATTGGAACTATAAATCCTAATTGGTTAATTGTCGTTGAAGGAGTAGAAAATAATGTTCCGGGACAATATTTAACTCATCATTGGCAAGGTGGTAATTTAGAAGGCGTATTACGCTACCCGGTACGCTTATCAGTTCGTAACAAGTTAGTTTATTCTCCCCATGAGTATGGGGCTGGAGTGCACGCGCAGCCTTATTTTTCAGATAAAGATTTTCCCCAAAATCTCATCCCTCGCTGGCAAATCGGTTTTCACTATATTTCTAGTCAAAATCGCGCTCCTATTCTTGTGGGTGAGTTTGGGGGGCGTTTAGTTAAGGAAAAGGAAGCTATTTGGTTTAATAAGTTTGTTAAATATATCGACGAGAAAAACTTGAGTTTTGCTTTCTGGAGTTGGAATCCGAACAGTGACGATACAGGTGGTATTCTCTTGGATGATTGGAAAAGTGTTGATTTACCAAAACAAAAAATACTTTCTCAACTACTTCCGGTTAAATTTACCGATGTAGTGGCTAGAACAATTGAAGAAAAAAAGAAACCAGAAAAACTAAATGACTCAACTCCCGTAATTCCTACCGAAGCTAGATTAAAAGTAACTACCGAAATTTATTCAGATTGGCAAACCGGATTTTGTAGCAGATTCAGGGTTACCAACCATAGCAACGAACCAGTTCAAAATTGGCAAATAAAATTTAATATGAACCAGGCTAAGATTAAAAACTCCTGGAATGCAGATTTTAAGCAAGCTCGAGATAAATACACGGTAACACCTTTAGAATCGGTAAGAATCATTCAACCCAAGCAAGTCAGGGATGTCGGATTTTGTGCTGAAAAACTAGGTTCTGATTTTTCTCCTCAACAAGTGAAATTACAAATTACAAATTAAACTACAAAAAATCCCAGGCAATGCCTGGGAAAAGTGCGTTTATTAGTTCAGTACCAAAGGCACATCTGGGATAAACGAAGATTTTTTAGTAGTAGCCCAGCTGTACGAACTTAGCCTTGGTTAATAATGAAATGAGAAGAAAAGCTTTTTTCCCCAACTCTGCCCCCTTACCCAGCAATGTTGGAGAAGGTGAAGTACTTAAGTCGGATGGGGCTAAATTTTATTCCTCATCTTCTGTGAAGTCATCAGAGACTCCAAATTCACTTAAGTCACCTAAAACGTTATCATCATTATCTTCATCTAAATCATTCTCATCTTGAATCGGCGTTAAGTTAGCGATCGCTTCATTATCAGTATTAACCTGTAGGGGGTTCCCCATCAGATCGTTATCGTCATCCAATATTGACTGGGTTGCACTTCTACTACCAAAGGTTTCACCCGTCATAGTTGGAGAATCCAGATTGTAAGTACGGGCTGTGCGATCGTCTAAAACTATATCTAGTGGGTCATCAACTTCATCCAATACACTGTTGCTCATATCACTAGCATAGTCATCAACTATACCCATCTCTTCATAGGTATTAAATCCCGTACCAGCAGGAATCAATCGCCCGATAATTACGTTTTCTTTCAAACCGCGCAACCAGTCGGACTTTCCTTCAATTGCGGCTTCAGTCAATACACGAGTTGTCTCTTGGAAGGATGCAGCAGAGATAAAGCTATCTGTATTCAATGATGCTTTGGTTATCCCCAATAATACTGGAGTATATTGTGCCTTGGCACCACCAGTAATAGACATGGCTTCGTTTACTTGCTCAACTTGCCGCAATTCCACCAATTCTCCAGGAAGCATTGTTGTATCGCCACCATCATCTATCCGCACTTTTGAGGTCATCTGACGTACAATTACTTCAATGTGTTTGTCAGCAATATCAATGCCCTGGGATTGATACACCGACTGCACTTCATTCACCAAGAAGGTTTGCACTTTTTGTAATGCATGGCTGGCACAAGCGTAAACCCCTTCATCCGAACCTTGGTTAAAAAATACTTCCAAGATTTCATGAGGATTGGAGGGACCATCTGTAATTGGTTGTCCCGTACTCACAGTTTGTCCGTCGGAAACCACCATATTTTGTCCGGGACCTAGAGCGTAATCTGTTACGGTACCTCCCGCTTCTAGAATTTTAAGTGCGATCGCTTCATCACCATCACCGTAAACTGGTTTCACTTCTCCGGCTCGGCGAGCTAATATACAAGCTTCTTTTGGCTTACGAGCTTCTAGTAGTTCTTCAATTCTTGGCAAACCTTGAATGATATCCCCTGTTTTGGCACGTTCAAATACTAGTAGCACCAAGTTATCACCACGCTGTACCAAATCGCCATCATCAATTTGCAATACCGCACCAGGGCTGACGCGATAGGGACGACCCATCCGCAAGGTAATAAAATGACTTGAAGTACCAGCAGCAGGTACTATTCCTGTCTGTTCTCCTCCAGCAGCCAATCTTTTATCCGAGCTACCTACATCAATAACTTGTCCGGATTGTTCGGCAAATACTCCTGGAGCAATTTCTGCACCCTCTACGAGTAAATCACCAACTTTACAGGTAGGAACTCGGTCGAGATCGATGGTGAATGTATCGCCAGTTCGTAATATCAAGCAGCGACGGGGAGCATCAGTACTGACTTTAACACCTTGAATGAATCCTCCTTCTTTGGACAAAATTTGAGTCCGAGCCACTACAGCATTCGGTTCTATTGTTTGCCCATCTACCACTTCCAGGTTTGTTTGAGTACTACCTTGGGTTGCATCAGCGGTAATATCGCGACGAATTACTAAAGATTCCAAAATTACCAGTTGTAAGCGCTGAATTTCTGGGTCATTCTCATCGGTGATTAATTCGATATCCGCTGCCAGGGGAGAAGTATTATGTTCTTCACCTTCTTGCTCAATCTCCAACACCAATTGAGTTCGTAGCAGTTCTACACCTTCTACAGACTTGATGCGTTCGGAGTCTTTATAAGATATTCTTTGTACTGCTTTTAGTAGAATAGAACGCCCATTTTCCTCTGCAACCGAAGTAGTAGATGGTACGTCTGGATTAGTGGGTACGGGAAACTCTACTACAGGACGGCTTAATACTGCAGGACCTTCTGGTGTTTCCACATACTCGATATAGCGAAGTTCTGTAAAGGTTGTACCCAGAAATTCTTCACCAGCTTGTACGAAGGTACCGTCTTTGCTCATCACTGCTTCTGGATCGTCAACCATTAGCAGTTCGCCCGGCTTGATGACGACTTCTCGTAGAATATCGTTTTTCTGAGTTACTTCTACAACACCACTATTTTGGCTGAAAATATCTTTTACAACTTCATCGCCAGCGTTTACCAATTGTCCATCTTCGACAATTAACAAAGATATATCTTTGTTCACTTCATGGGTTTCTTCGGGTATCCACAGTAGAGTACCCCCCTGCACCACTTCGTAACCTTGTTTGGCTTTACCTTTTTTCTGCACCTCTACCCCAGAGAATTTCAACAATCCTCCAGTTTCAGTGCGATAGCGGTCATCAATTAATTCTGCAACGACTTGAGAGTTTTGCACTTTCGTACCCGGAGTTGCTCTCAAGTTAAATACTTGATTATTCGCCGTAGTAATTAATTAGTTGTTGCGACCTTGGCTGCTTTGAGAAGTAATGGAAGCTTGGTCTAAAACTATGGATGCAGTGATAATCTCAATCTCGCGAGTATTTCTACCGGGAGTTGCTTCAGGCAACCGCACGCCACCGCCATGCACAGAGGTTAACTTGGTTTCGGCAAGCACTCCATTGTTTTGGATTTTGTCGCCGTTGTTAACTACTAATTCTGCTCCAGGCGGTAAATTATAAACCTCACCCGACAAAATCCAAATCAAACCACCTCTTACAGCTGTGGTGGTAGTATTGCCTTGACGGTCGGTTTTTTGTTCTGCCATTACATCGGCAAACCGAACTTCTCCCGCAATATCTGAAGCTACATCTTTTACTGCCTTCTCTGTATTAATACGGGTCGTTCTCGCTCCCAAGGCCACCTCTGCCAACAATTGACCTTGCTTGATTTTAGAGCCATTAGTCACGTATAAGGTTGAACCTTTGGTCACGCCAACTTCCATCCCAGGACCTTGACTACCTGGGGTTTCTAAAGTCAAAGTACCGTTTGTCTCTACAAACAAAGCATCTTCACCATGGCGGGTACGAAAAGGTCTGGTGCGGAATTTACCTTTGAACCGCACCGTACCATCGGCTTTGGCTCTCACTTGTTGCGCGACTTCCCCGGTAAATACGCCCCCGGTGTGGAAGGTACGCATGGTTAATTGAGTTCCGGGTTCGCCGATACTTTGGGCGGCAATGATACCTACAGCTTCCCCTAGATCTACCACTTTAGCGTGGGCTAGACTCCAGCCGTAGCAGGATTGACAGACGCTACGTGCAGCTTCGCAAGTTAGGGGAGAACGAGCATTTACTTCTTCAATTCCAGCTGCTTCAATTTTATCCGCAAGTTCTTCAGAAATTGGTGTATTGCGAACGGCCAATATTTCACCAGTTTTTGGATGTACAACATCTACGTTGACTACCCTTCCTAAAAGGCGACTGCTGAGGGGAATCAAAGTTTTACTTCCCTCTTTCATGGCGACGATGGGTATTCCACGGCTGGTACCGCAGTCAGTTTCGCGGATAATTACATCCTGTGATACATCCACCAAACGTCTGGTTAAATAACCACTATCAGCCGTCCGCAGTGCTGTATCCACCAATCCTTTCCGGGCACCGTAAGAGGAAATAATGTATTCGGTAACGGTAAGTCCTTCACGGAAGTTAGTTTTAATCGGTAAGTCAATAATTTCCCCTTGAGGATCTGCCATTAGTCCCCTCATTCCAACTAATTGACGGACCTGGGAAATGTTACCTCTAGCGCCGGAAAACGCCATCATGTAAACCGAGTTGAGGGGATTCGTTTTCTTAAAGTGAGTGACTACTTCATCCTTAAGCGCTTCAGAAGTACCGTTCCAAGTATCAATTACCTTCTGAAAGCGTTCTACTTCAGTGATCTCGCCTCGCTGGTAACGTTCTTCGGTGGCGCGAATTTCTTCTTCGGCAGCATCAAGTAGCGATCGCTTGGAAGGTGGCACCATTAAGTCATCTACACTAATGGAAACTCCCGCACGAGTCGCGTAACGGAAACCCAAATCCTTTAACTTATCCGCCATTACCGCAGTTCGTGCAGTGCCGTAATTGGTAAAGCCCCAAGCAATTAACTTTCTCAGTTGCTTTTTGTCAACCACGCGGTTGCGAAAAATCATTTTTTCAGTCATCAGTTGTTAAGGGTTAGTTGTTTGTGGTTAGTGGTGAAGCAGTGCGCTAGGCGGGGGTGTTGCTGGAGGATTAGTTGTTAGTTAAGAGTCAAGAGTTAAAAGTAATGAGGGAGCAATAAAAAAAGACCGTAAGTACTAATAACTAATAACTAATAACTAATAACTAATAACTAATAACTAAGTTGCCAAGGCTTCCTGAATGGCCATATTGTAAATAACGCGTCCCGGTGTTGTGTATATATACTGAGAAAGTAAATTTCCTGCGGCATCTTCTCTAACGCGACGGAACTTGTAGCGTAAGGTGCGGGTACCATCTTCATTTTCTTTGACTTCTATCGGCTTTTTATCATCTACATCCTGCTCTACTTCTCCATCGAAGCGGACATAAATATAGGCGTGCAGATGTACTTGTTTTTGCTCGTAAGCTATAACTACGTCATCTAGGGAACCATAATAACCCCCTGCACCTTGGGTTGCTCCAGGATTTTCTGCTGTTAAATAATATGCTCCCAACACCATATCTTGGCTGGGTGTAATAATCGGCTTACCTGTAGCTGGCGAAAGTATGTTGTTGGAAGCGAGCATTAACAATCTTGCTTCCGATTGCGATTCCAAAGATAAAGGTACGTGTACCGCCATTTGGTCGCCGTCAAAGTCGGCGTTAAATGCTGGACATACTAAGGGGTGTAGTTGAATTGCTCTTCCTTCTACCAAAATTGGTTCAAATGCTTGAATACCCAACCGGTGCAGCGTTGGCGCACGGTTGAGCATCACGGGGTGTCCTTCAATCACTTCTTCCAAAACATCCCAAACTTGGGGATCTGCCCGAGCAATTAATTTTTTCGCGGCTTTGATATTATTCACCATGCCGCCTCTGATAAGTCTGTTAATCACAAAAGGCTGGAATAGTTCGATCGCCATTTCCCGAGGTAAACCGCACTGGTGAATCTGGAGTTTCGGTCCAACTACGATGACGCTTCTTCCGGAATAGTCTACCCGTTTACCCAACAAGTTCTGACGGAAACGTCCTTGTTTACCTTCAATGATGTCGGACAATGATTTCAACGGACGGTTATTTGCACCTACTACCGTACGTCCGCGACGACCATTGTCAATAAGAGCATCTACTGCTTCTTGCAGCATCCGTTTTTCGTTACGGACGATAATCTCTGGCGCAAGAATTTCTTGCAATCTCGCCAAACGATTGTTTCGGTTAATTACCCGACGATAAAGGTCGTTCAAGTCGCTGGTTGCAAAACGACCGCCATCTAGCTGCACCATTGGGCGCAAATCTGGAGGAATCACGGGAATTACCGTCATTACCATCCATTCGGGCTTGGAACCAGTAGCAATAAAGTTATCTATTACCCGCAACCGCTTAATCAGCTTTGCTCGTTTTTGACCTTTGGCGACGGTAATATCCTCTCGCAATCTTTCAGCTTCTGGTTCCAGATTGATATCGGCTAACAACCGCAGTAAAGCTTCAGCACCAATACCAACTTCTACACCTTCTAAAGTGGAATCTTCGCTGTAAATTTGGTCTTCAATTTCAAGCCATTGATCTTCTGTTAGCAATTGCTTATAGCTTAAAGACTCGGCATTACCAGGGCTGAGGACTACATAGGAATTGAAATAAACTATTTGTTCTACATCCCGCAAAGGCATATCTAACAATATAGAAATATAGCTAGGAATACCTTTGAGATACCAAACGTGAGCTACTGGCGCAGCCAATTTGATGTAGCCCATGCGGTGGCGGCGTACTCTTGATTCGGTGACTTCTACACCGCAACGCTCGCAAACAATACCTCTATGACGTACTCTTTTATACTTACCACAATGACATTCCCAATCTTTCGCGGGGCCAAAAATTCGTTCGCAAAAAAGCCCGTCCATTTCTGGCTTAAGAGTACGGTAGTTAATAGTCTCCGGTTTGGTTACTTCACCAACTACCTGAGAATTTGGTAAAGTTCTTTCTCCCCACTG